>JAOZSO010000010.1:0-22858 GCA_029939655.1 Desulfobacterales bacterium | reverse complement strand
GTCTGTTCATTTCCATCCTCCCAAAATAGTTTCTGTTAAACCATTAACTATTGGATTATTTGTTTCACTTGAACCCTTGAATCCTTGAATCCTATATTTGGATCAACTCTTTAAAAGATGATCCAAATTCAGTGACTTGCCCACCCTTTTTTCACGAGATGCCCGACAATCTCCAGTAAACCCTGGTAAACGGACAGGGTAATGCCGATCAAAAATAGAGCCGTAAGAATTTTTGCCAGATCGCTTTGGTAAAGTGCAATGCGGATACTATATCCTATTCCGGCATTTGCCGCAATAAATTCAGCAACAATTGTTCCTGCCATGGCAAGGGTCGCACTCCCGGATATGACAGTCGTCAATTTGTTCAGATTTTCAAACGCTCGTATCTTGACTTCCAGTTGCCAGCGCATTCTCCCGGTAACACGGTAAAAATGCTCGATATCATGAACCGGTTCAGACATGATGCCGAGTACGGACAACAAAATGGGGAAATAGCAGATCATGGCCGCAATCAACAGCCTGGATAAAAACCCGTCACCGAACAGAATAAAAATAATCGGTGCAATGGCCACAATGGGATAGGCCTGGACATTGTAGGCCGCCACCTTGATAAAGGATCCAAACCAGGTTGTCTGCCGACCCAGAACGCCTACAATGATGGCCATTAGAATAGATATGACCTGCCCGATAACGGCAACGGATATGGTATCCACCACATCCGATAAATACCTTGAAAAAACAGCTCGAAACGTCTGGACCACATCTTCTATCCCCGGGATGACATAATCGGAAAGATCCAGGGAGTATTTTACACTGAACAGGATCACCAGCCCCAGCAGATAAATGATAAAAAACTGATAAATGCGTCTATGAAGCATGCATGATCTCCAGCATGGTCTGTTCCAGTCGATCTTTGGCCACGATTTGCCCAAGTTTGTGATCCCGGCCGTTAACCGTGATGACCTGGGGCGATTTCTGGGAACCTCGAAAAACCAGGATCTCCCTGCAGAACTTGGAAACCTCGATCACATTGTGAGAGATATACAAAAAGTAGGTGTCCGGGAACATGTCCTTGATCCTCAATATGATCTTTTCACGTGTTCGTTCATCCACATTGGCCAGGCTTTCATCCATGATGAGCAGCTGAAAATCCTGTAGCAGGTAGCGTATCAGGTTTACCCGATTCTGCTGCCCAAGTGAAAGTTGAGAAAACCTGAGTCTCATGGTTTGGGTCATGTCAAAAGAAGCGATCAGTTCATTTTTCCGGTCTCTGAGGGAAGGTGGGGTTATCTTTTCGAGATGTTTCCCGACACTCGACCAATCAGGCAGCCTCTCCAGATTATAGGAGTAGAGAAGATGCTTCATACCTTCCGACCTGACGATACCCGAATAATCATTGATATCACCGACAATGATTCGCGCCAGAGATGTTTTGCCGACGCCGGAAGGACCAAACAGCGCATGGAATCCCGGAGTCTTCATCTGGAAGGACAGACCATGAAACACGTCCATAGCACTCTTGGGATAACGAAAGTTTATATTTTGACATTCTAAAAACATAATAGGAATCGTATTAAGTATTAGGTTTTAAGTTTTAGGTTTTAGGTTTTAGACCGCTTGGTTATGTTTTTTGTGTTTATTCTTCAATAAAATAAATCAATCACGAAAGCACGAAATTGAAAAAACACGAAAGTTTATGATCTTTTTCGTAATTTCGAACTTTCGCGATTTCGTGATAAAAGATCTTTCACTTTCCCAATCCGGTTTGGTGACGTTTGTTAAACTTTAAGCTATCAGCTACAATGAATAACGCCCGCAGGGCTAATATCCATAAATGACGCCTGAAAGGCAAATGACATCCGGAGAATAGATGACACACGTGGTGTAAATGGCGTTTCTGGGCCAAAGACCACACTGTTCGAGTAGTGACGTTAAGGTTCTCCGATCGTCAGCCACACCATATCACTCCCGGTCAGCTGTGCCCCGCAGCGACTCAGAATATTGGATTCCCCGTCCCGGACACTCACGATCAGCTCCGTCAGACCCGCCAGTTCGGATTCAAGACTCTGCGGGCTTTCCTTGCTTCGAAATCCCCTGTGCCTGAAAAACGCATCGTAGGGCTTCATGGTCAGAGATCCACGCAGGTATTTGATGACCCATTCCACATGTAAACGAATATCGGAAAGTCCCTGTGACGTTTTTTGAACCTGCTCACACGTTCGAAGACTTATGCTTATCCGGATCTGGTTTTGCTCCCAGTTATAGGCGACTTCAATGGCCGGTTCCGGTTCAAACAGGGTCTTTTCACTCTGGATAAGCAGGGTTCGATGCCGGTAAAGGTAATCCTCAATGTTTTTTATGCCCCAATCCATCATGGACACGGGCTCTCTCATAAGAAATTGAATCGACGGCGTGGGTTCCGCCGCCGCCGGCTGCATTGTCACAATCCATAAAAATAGCAGAAGACAGCCTATACCCCAACGTTGCACATGTGTCATGAGGCACTCTTTCATCGTGAAACCTTTTGCATCAGGAGATCCCAGTCCTCATCCACCATTGTCTGGATACGCATTATCTCGTCTTCATTCAAATGTCGAATATCGATCCTCCGGGTATCTTCCACGGAAACCGCTGTTTCGGGACAAAACAGGCGGCAGTTATCACAATCGATGCATCCTGCCGGAAAATCGTTTTTCGAAAAAGGCTTCCAATCTCCGGGAGCAACAGGCCAGCTTTTTAATATCGACACTGGTTTCAATATGTAAGGTGTGCAGGAAATTGGCCAGGTCTTCTGTGGCAATATTCCCGGCAGCACCGGGCACAAACGGGCATCCCCCCATGCCGGCCAGGGAGGCATCAAAGTGCCGAATCCCGTATTTCAGGGCCGTCTGGACATTAACCAGCCCCAGTCCCTTTGTATCGTGGAGGTGAAGTGCCATATCCAGGTCGCCCACCACCGGGCATATCTTTTCCATGACGGCATCGATTTTTCCCGGATCCGCCATACCGGTGGTATCAGACAGACATAGAATCTCGATGCCCTTTTCCATAAAACCTTCCACGATGCTCTGAATCCGTTCAAACGGTATGGTCTCCTCATCAGGAAATCCAAAGACACACTGGATCCCGGCACGAATGGCCAAGCCCAGTTCTTTTGAAAGGCGAATCATCTCACCGGCCTGCGCTGTGGCTTCCTTCAATGTCATGTTAACGTTCCTACGACTGTGCGTCTCGCTGGCCGAAATAGAAATCTCAACTGATTTCAGGCCGGCAGCAGCAGCACGCTCGACCCCTTTGCTATTCAGTACCAGACCGTTGTAAACAACCCCTGCCTGTTCCGGCAGCTGTGCCACCAGCGTATCTGCGTCCGCCATCTGTGGAACAATGCCCGGGTTTACGAAAGACGCCACCTGTATCTCTTGCAACCCAGCCTCCACAAGATCCGTGATGAGTTCGACTTTCAGTGGTGTGGGAAGTATCTTTTTCTCGAACTGCAATCCGTCCCTGGGCCCTACCTCCATAATCGTAACCCTATCAGGCATCGCTGAGTCGATTGTCTGTCTTTCCCCCTGGTTTTGATCAAAATAGTCCATACAAAATAGGTCCGTTTTTTTTGTTTTCCGCAAGATCAAAATCATAGTCTGCCAGAGCGGCAAACTCGTTGCAATAATAGCGGCTACATCGCTTTCGATAAAATAATACAACTGTTTTATAACCATATGAAACGACAATTAGGGGGTCAAGACAAATGTCACATACAATAAAAAATCCCTTGACGGAATGGATACGGTAACGGTAATCAAATCCACCGCCTATCTCAGGCATCCCAACAAGCTCAATAAACACAAAGAACACAATGAACCCAATAAGCACAACAAACCCGTTAAATATTTGCCTCATCAGCTACAGAAGCAACCCGCACAGTGGAGGCCAGGGCGTCTATTTAAAGAACCTTTCAAGGGCCCTCAAAGATCTGGGGCATGGGGTGGAAATCCTTTCGGGGCCGCCGGATTTCTCAATCGACCCTGATATCCCCGTGGTCAAGCTACCGTGCCTCGACCTGTACAACCCCGAGGATCCCTTTCGGATCCCTTCTCTGAAAGAACTATCCAATCCCATCAATCTTCTGGAATGGTTCTCTGTTTCCACCATGGGCTTCCCGGAGATGTTCACCTTCGGTATCCGTGCATACCATTATTTGAGAAAGCAGTTCCATCGTTATGACATCGTCCATGACAATCAGAGCCTCTCTTACGGCATCTGGGCCATTAAACAGCGGATCCCGACAGTCGCCACCATCCATCATCCCATCACGGTGGACCGTGACCTTGCCATCCGGAGTGTCCGGGCATTCTGGAAAAAGCTGAAATACCTGCGGTGGCATTCGTTTCTGAGAATGCAGAGAATCGTTTCGAGAACATTCTCCCACATCATTACGGTATCGAAATCGGCCAGAAATGACATTGGACAGGATTTCAAAATCCCTTTGAAGCGCTTTCGTGTGATTCCCAATGGGATCAACACCGACCAGTTTTACCCGCTGCCTGAGATTCAACGGGAAAAAAATCGCCTGATCGTCACCAACAGTGCCGACATTCCCTTGAAAGGACTCTATTACCTCCTTCAGGCTGTTGCCGATCTTTCACGTAAATACAACCTCACGCTGGTAGTGATCGGATCTCCCAAAAAAAACGGCGGCATCGAAAAAAAGATTCAAGAACTCCATATCGGTCATCTCATCGAGTTCACAGGCCGCATCGGACATGCCGAATTCGTCCGGCAGTATGCCAAAGCATCCATCGCCGTTATACCCTCCCTCTACGAAGGTTTCGGAATCCCGGCCGGAGAGGCCATGGCATGCGGTGTCCCGGTGGTCAGTACAACCGGAGGCGCCCTCCCTGAGGTAGTAGGAGATGCCGGAGTCCTGGTACCGCCTGCTGATCCAAAGTCTTTGGGCCACGCCATACAAGACCTGTTCGACAACCCGGAGCATGCTTTACGGCTGGGGCAAAAAGGTTTCGAGCGCATTCAGAACCAGTTTACCTGGAAAAGAGCTGCAGAAAAGACTGTTGCGTGCTACCGGGAGGTCATCCATGATCACCATCGATTTTAACCGGATCCCCATCGCACCGGGTTCCCGCATCCTCGATGTCGGTTGTGGAAGCGGCAGACATACCTGCGAAGCCTACCGCTGCAGGGATGCCTTTGTCATCGGGGCAGACCTCGCCATTCAAAACGTCATGGAAGCCAGGAACCGTTTGCAGTTTCACGATCAACTGGGGGAGCACGGCGGCGGAGCCTGGCAGTTGAATATTGCAGACATCCGTCATCTGCCCTACAAACGTCACGCATTCGATCTGGTTATCTGCTCGGAAGTAATGGAGCACATTCCGGACGAAAAACAGGCCGTCCTGGAACTGGCAAGAATCCTCAAACCGGGAAAATACCTGGCCCTCTCCGTTCCACGCTACGTGCCGGAACGCATCTGCTGGATGTTGTCCCACGAATACCACAAGGTCAACCAGGGACATATCCGGATTTATCAGAAAAAAGGGATCATCAGCCTGCTGGAGACGGCCGGTTTCACCCATTGGGGAACCCATTTTGCTCACAGCTTGCACTCTCCCTACTGGTGGCTCAAATGCAGCGTAGGGCCTACCCGGGATGAGCATCCCCTGGTCAAGGCATACCACCGGTTCCTGACTTGGGATATCATGAAAAAACCCCGACTAACCCGTCTTCTGGATCAACTTCTCAATCCGCTCATGGGCAAAAGTCTGGTGCTCTATTTCAGGAAAAATGTCTAACTCGGAAATTTTATGAGCATTTATCATTGAAAGTTGGCTTTTAAGCATAAATCTTAAAAAGATGCTTTCAATTAGCATATTTTCTTATCACAGGTCTGAATAAGTTTGTGATCGGAAGCTGAAAGCACAAATCTTGTGTTGCTATTTTTTTCTTGCTGGAACCATGATATATATTACAAGTTGCAGCCTACGAAAGGAAAAGACATGATATGGATAGAGAGACCAGCGTCACGCATCTGCCGAATCGGTACGTCATAAATGATTCAAGCGCCGGCAGAGTTTTGATCTGCCTAGAAGCTCCTAATATTGCAGTTCGTATTGAGACCGGACTGACAATCTCCGCATCGGCGGCCCGCAAATCTTCTCCGGGCACAATATATCTCGACGGCGTCGCTCAGTGTGAGCCTTTCATGGACAATGAAAAGCAGACCTACAACTTTGACCACCATAAAGGATGTATACGACCTTTTACACTTTCAACCTGTGAACAGGTTTTAGTGATGATATTAAAGGGCATGGATTTGCGTAGCCGAGAATGGAGCGTATTTGCAAACGAACCTGATTTGGACACAATCCTCGCAATCTGGCTTATTTTAAATCATTTACGGATTCGAAATAAAGATTCCAACCGTCTGCGGTTTTTATATGCGTTGGTTCGTCTCGAGGGAATCATTGATTCTCACGGATTGGAGATGACCGAGTTTAGCGGATTACCACCAGAGTTGTATAAAAAGACGCTGGAAGTGATTGATTATTTGCGAATAGAGGAAATGGATTTAAAAAAGAACGCTAGGTGGGAGGGAAAAGACAGCCTTGAACACACTGCGTTAATATTGCAAAAAATTGACAGAATCATTTACAGGTCAGAAGATCTTGTTGATTTTAAAGAATTAAAAGAATTGGCTCGGGTTGAACTGGCATGTAACCGAATTGCCATCGTCATCGAAGCCGATCTGGGAATATACGAGCTTGAGTCCCCTCTGCAAAGGGTCTATGGCGAAAGACTTGGGCTGGTAATTCTAAAAAAAGGAGAAGGTCTATATACGTTGCGCCGTTTAGACCCTTTCATGCCAGGCGATCTAAGCGATGTTTATCGGATATTAAACTATATGGATCCTGGCGTCAGGTGTCGAAAAAATAGCAATCAATGGGGTGGGGCCGGTGACATTGGAGGCTCTCCGCGAGGATTTTCTACGAAACTAACCCCTGTCGAAATTGCACAAGCCTGCCGTGACGCCTTTCAGAATCCGAGTGCAGCCGTTTATACGTTCCATTTCTTCTATGCCATGGCTGTGGTATGCGCAATAACAGGGGCAGCTTTTATAAGCAATTTATTTGTTTCTTCCAGTCCCTGGCTCAGCGATACGGCAGCAATCGGCCTGCTCTCAAAAACCTATATCTCATTTTTCGTCGCATTGATATTTTTTACAGCGGTGGGACTCGTATTGATATCACGCGTGCGATTGTGGCAATTTGGGGTGAGGGTCCCAACAGGTAAAGATTGGTGGATTCTTTTACCGGTTATTGCTCTGTCTGCAATGGGAAACGGTGTTTATTTTCCGGATTCAGCTTTTCATTTGTTGAATTTCAAAGAAACCATAGGATATGTTTTTATCATCATCCCTATGGCATCTGAGTTGCTCTTCCGTGGTTTGGCCTACGGCATTTTAGCAGAAGGCACCCCAACTAAAGGCTGCAACAGCCGATGGTTTTTTTCCTATCCGGCGGTTGCTTCGGCAATTTTGTACGCATCTTTTATCACTTGCCTCGTATTCCTTCCAGAAATCTTCAAAGGCGCATTTCAAGTGGAATCCATTCTGGAAACGGCATTTGCTGCATTCGCATTCGGACTAGCAAACGGCGTTGTCAGGGAGAGAAGTCATAGCATTTTCCCGGCCATTGTCTTTCACGCAATTGCCGTTGCTGTATTCGTTTTTTAAACTTTATTGCAGTTCATCTTTTCTGCGTAGGATACCGAGGGTCTTGACCATGGGTTCTTCATTGAACCGGCCTGAGGAAAGCGCACTCCGGTACACTTCAAAAGGTGCCTGGCCGCCATCTTCCGGGTTGGGAAAGATATCGTGAAACACCAGGTAGCCGCCTGGCATGATGTGATGGGCCCATGAGTCGTAGTCAAGATGGACGGTTTTCACCGCGTGGCCGCCGTCGATAAAAACCAGGGCGAGTTGGGTCTCCCAGCATCGGGCTGCCACATGGGATTGGCAGACCAGGGGTACAACCGTGTCTAAAAGATCGGCTTGCCGCAGGGTCTCTCTGAATATCGTGAAGGTATCTACCTGGAAGGTTTGAAAATTGAACAGGTCCGGATCGAAATATTCCTCGCCGGGCTGCTGTTCCTCCGACCCCCCGTGGTGGTCGACTGTGAACAGGATGCTGCCGATTTCCTTGCAGGCGGCGCCGATACAAAGGGTTGATTTGCCGCAGTAGCTCCCGATCTCCATACAGGGGCCCATTTTGCCTGCCTCCTGGGCGATGGCATAAAGTGCTTCCCCTTCCGAAACATCCAAAAAGCCTTTGACCTGTCGAAACAATTCGCGGTACGTATCAATCAATGTCCTCGTATCCTCTCACCAGTACCTCGCGTGCCTTAGCCCCGTCCGAAGGACCTACCAGGCCTTCCTGCTCCATGGTTTCGATGATCCTGGCGGCCCGATTGTAGCCAATCCTGAGATGCCGCTGAACCATGGAGATCGATGCCTGACGCGTCCTGGTGATAAGCGCAACCGCTTCGTCGTATTTTTCGTCATATTCCACTTCACCGTTTTCGGCAGCATTCTCCACCGGGGCCTGGATCACATCTTTCAGATACTCGGGGGGCCGTTGCGACCTCAGAAAATCTGTAATCCTGGCAACTTCGACCTCGGATATGTAGGCACCGTGGATTCGTTGGAGTTTTGCAGCGCCCGGCGGCAAAAACAGCATATCCCCATTTCCCAGAAGGCTCTCGGCGCCATTCATGTCGATGATGGTCCGCGAATCCGTTTTCGAGGAGACCTGGAATGTGAGTCGCGTGGGAAAATTGGCCTTGATGATGCCGGTCAGAACATCCACGGAAGGTCGCTGTGTCGCGATGATCAGGTGAATGCCGGCAGCCCGGGCCATCTGAGCAAGACGGGTCAGGGCGACTTCCACATCCCGGGATGCCACCATCATGAGATCCGCCAGTTCGTCGATGATGATGACGATGTAGGGGAGTTTTTCCGGTACGTTTCCGTCCTTATCCGGTCCCTGTCTGGCCATTTTCTGGTTGTACTGATCCACGTTCCGGGTCTTCTGCTCGGACAGAACCTCGTAACGTCGCTCCATCTCCTTCACCGCCCAGAACAAGGCGTTGGTCGCTTTCTTGGCACTGGTCACCACCGGCGTAATCAGGTGTGGGATGCCGTCGTACATGGAGAGCTCGATGCGTTTGGGGTCCACCATAATCAGCTTCAGGTCATCCGGTGACGACTTGTAGAGAAAACCGCTGATCATCGTGTTCAACGCAACGCTCTTGCCCGCTCCGGTAGCCCCGGCAATCAACAGGTGGGGCATTTTGTTCATCTGGTTTACAACCGGGTTCCCCACAATATCTTTGCCCAGGCACAGCGTCAGGGGTGACTTTGATTTTTCAAACACACTGGAAACAACGATCTCCTTGAAACAAACCTTTTCCCGTTCCGCATTGGGAATTTCGATTCCAATGACGGCTTTCCCAGGAATCGGTGCGACGATCCGAATGCTTGTTGCCCGAAGCGTCAAGGCCAGATCGTCGGACAGGTTGACGATCTTGTTTATTTTGACACCCGGGGCGGGTGCGTATTCGAAGGTCGTGATGACAGGGCCAGGAGTGACCGTTACCACGCTCCCATGCACACCGAAATCTTCCAGCTTTTTGGTGAGCAGCTTGGATTTCATTCTGAGATTTTCATTGTCAGCCGAAATCGGAACTGTATCCGGATCATCCAGGAAATTGACGGAAGGCAGCTGAAACCCCTTGTCTCCCCGCATGAATTCAAATACTTCCTGTTTCGGAACCGCCACCTTCTTGATGGGCCTGGGTTTGGGTGCCTTGATGGTGACTTCGGGTGTCTTTTGTTTTTTCTTTTCCCTGACAACCTTTGTCCGCTTCTTGGCCTTTTCCCTGCGTTCCTTCCATTTGATCAGCAGCATTTTCAACCTGCCGAAAAAATCCCCCCATTTCCGGTGGTTAAACTGGGCAAAGCGGATAAGCGAGAAGCCGGTTGTCAGAATAAATCCGATCAACCACAGCAGGAAAAGGATAATGATACCGCCGGTGTGATTGGTGTATTTGACCAGAAACGATTTCAGGGGAATGCCGATAACCCCGCCACTGGAAAAATGACCGCCGAAAATTGCGACGGAATCATTGTGGAATGCCAGCAGGCTACCGGTAGTGATGATGAGAAGCAGTCCACCCAGAGTCTTATAGACGGCGGTTCTGCCCGGTTGCTTGCCGAAAAAATGGATACTCATGAGAAGCAGCAGTACCGGCAGCCAGAATGATCCGATACCGAACAAACCGATGAGAATCCCGGCCGTATGGGCTCCGAATACCCCGAACAGGTTGTGGATGTCACCACCGGCCCGGGCATTGTTGATGGAAGGGTCATTCGGGCTGTAGCTCAAGAGGCTGATCAGCGTAAAAACAACCAGAAAGAACAACACAATTCCAATGATTTCTTTTCGCACTATAGCTCCGTAAAAAAGGGCAATATGACGGGACGACGCCCAATAGTATAAAAAAAATACTGCCGCAATGCCCTTCGAACCTCGTGCCGGATCCTGTCGATCCTGTTGGTTACTTCCGGACCAATCTCTTCCACAATCTCCAAGACAACGCATTGGGCATCACGCACGAGGTGTCCTTTCTCCGTTTCGAAAACAAATCCGCGTGACACGATTTCCGGTCCAAATACGATGATACCCGTTTCCTCATCAAAAGCCATGTTCACCACTACCAGCCCTTCCTTGGAAAGGGTATGGCGCTCCTTGAGGACACTTCGGCCCACATCCCCGATCCCCTTGCCATCCACCAGCACTTTTCCCGTAGGGACAACCTCGTTGACAGAGACACCGTATTTCGCAAACTCGATAACATTGCCATCCTGCGCTACCAGCACACGTTTTTTGGGAATACCGACCTGTTGCGCCAGGCGGCTATGCAGGGTCAGGTGTCTGAATTCGCCATGAATGGGAATAAAGTATTTCGGCTTGACCAGATTGATCATGAGCTTCAGCTCTTCCTGAAATGCGTGACCCGACACGTGAATTTCAGAGATCTTTTCATAGATAACATCCGCGCCCCGGCGATAGAGATTGTTGATAATATTGGTTATGGCTTTTTCGTTGCCCGGGATGAATTTCGATGAAAGCAGAATCGTATCTTCCGGTTTAATGGAGATTTGTTTATGCGAACCAGCAGCCATCCTGGCCAGCGCCGACATGGGTTCTCCCTGGCTTCCGGTCATGATCATAACGATTTCGTTATCAGGGAGATCATCGATTGCAGTGACATCGATCTCACTGTCGGTGGGAACTTTTAGAAAACCCAGTTCCTTGGCAATGCGGACGCTCAACTCGATGCTCCTGCCATTGAAAAACACTTTTCGGCCCAGTGCAACCGCGATATTCACCACCTTCTGTATACGTGTAATATTCGATGCGAACAGGGCCACAATGATGCGTCCGGAACAATTGTTCGCCAGACGTGAAAGGGACTCCCCTATCTGTGTTGCCGAAATCGTATAGCCTTTCTTTTCCACGTTGGTAGAATCCGAGAGCAGTGCTAGAATACCGGTTTCACCCCACTGGGCAAAGCGACCCACATCCGTTTTCAGGCCATCCGGGGCAGTGTGGTCGATCTTGAAATCACCGGTATGGATAATGGTTCCCACGGGTGTCTTGACAGCCAGACCAACACCGTCCACAACGCTGTGGCAAACCCTGATGAATTCAAGTTCAAAAGGACCGATCCTGAGCGTGTCCCGGGGCGAAATCTCGTAGAGGTCTGTTGTCGCAAGGATGTCATGCTCCTCCAGCTTGTTACGAACAATCCCGAGTGTAAATGCAGTCGCATAGACAGGAACCTGGACCTCCCTGAGAAGGAACGGGAGCGCCCCGATGTGATCTTCGTGGGCATGGGTCAGGACGATGGCATGCACCTTGGCCTTGTTGGTACGGATATATTCCATGTCCGGGATCACATAATCGACACCCAGCATGTAGTCTTCCGGAAACATCAATCCACTATCGACGATAAAAATGACATCGTCATATTCGTAAACCATCATGTTCAGGCCGATTTCGCCCAAACCTCCCAGCGGTATGATTTTCAATGACATGTGCTATTCACAGGCTTTCTCTTCAAATGCGTTACAGATGGTTTTCCTCACGGTATCCATGAGATCATCCTTTGTTTCACGTGTATAACCGGACGTAGGTATGGGCGCCAGGATATCCATTCGGACCGATCGTGTCCTGATAAGCAGTCTGCCTTTCGGCATGATGGACCACGTATTGAAAATGACGACCGGTACGATGGGAACACCTGCATCCACGGACAACACGAAACCGCCCTTTTTAAACGGCAGGATCTTTCCGTCCCAGCTCCTGGTTCCTTCCGGGAAAATCAGTACCGATACCCCATTCCTGATTTTGGTCGCAGCCTCAGCCAGACTTTGGAAGGCTAGTTTGCGGTTGGACCTGTCGATACTGATATAACCACAGCCCCGCATGCCACGGCCAAATATCGGTATTTTGAACAACTCGGCCTTTGCCAGCCACCTGAACTGGACGGGAAGACACCCCAGCAGGACCGGTATGTCAAAATTGCTCTGATGGTTGGGCATCAAAATACAGGAACCGCCGATGTTCAGGTTTTCAAGCCCATTGACATGCACATGAATACCACTAATGAACAGAATGGATCGCGCCCATGCCCTGGCTACCAGATGAGGGGCATTTCCATCCCTGCTGAAAAAAGCGACGACGATAACGACGGTGGCCATAACAGCCGTTGCCAGAACAACATAGACAATGATGAAGATCGAATGCAGAAAATGACGTATCATGGGATTATGTAATGAGCTCCAGTTTTTTAAACACCCGGTCGATTCTGCTGATAATCCAGTTACGCTGTTCTTCGTTCGCATAGCCCATACAATCGCAGCGCACGCGTTGTTTGGTTCGGATCAGCAGTTCGCAGCACAACCTGCCGGGCTCAAGGTCCAGGGCAACATAGAACGGTTGACACGACTGGTGGGATGCCTGGAGCGATGTCAGCAGCGCCTCCTTCACCGGAATCCAGTAGATTCCTCCCAGTTCTGGTTTCCCATATTCATTTTCGATAAAGGCTTTGATTTGTTTATAATCTTCAGCTCTTATCTCATCGACAACATACTGTTTCATGATGTGGGAAACTACCACAGTTTTGCCTGGATCGCAATATATATGTTTAAATTGAAACGGCAATAACAACCGGTGGGGGTCGGCCGGGAAAATACTGTTGTAGTTTTCGCCATTTTATCATAGACTGCCGACGATGAAAAACAGAAACAGAAAACGATTCCTGGATCATATGGCCCTGATCGGATTCGGTGTGGCTATTTTCTACTGGGTCATCGAAGCATTGGTATATTCCATGCTTCCCAATGATATCAGTTTTTCCCAACGACTTATCGGACCTCAATTCAATGACCTTCTCACTCGATTCCTGGTCCTGTCCTTCTTCGCTATTTTTGGATCCCACGCGCAGTTCACCATCAACCAGCGAAAAATCGCCGAAGCCGCCATGCGTGAAAGCGAAGAAAAGTATAGAACCATTATCGAGAGTATCGAAGACGGCTACTATGAATTCAACCGGCAAGGCACCTTGACATTCTGCAACAGTTCCCTGGGCAAGATCCTCAGACAATCACATCAAAACATCACAGGCAAGGATATCCATTCCATCCTGGCCCAAGAAATTGGCCAAAAACTGATGCAGACCTTCAAGGCAATTTCACTTGATGAAGCCGTCCAGTCCAATGAACTGGACTGGTCTTTTAAAAAAAAGGACGGCACCGAAAGTTATTTTGAAACCACCTTATCCCTGATCAGAGATCCCAGGGGTGAAATAACCGGATTTCGAGGTTTTTTACGGGATATCACCCGCCGGAAACTGGCCGAAGCCATGTACCAGGAAAAATTGACCGCCGAGGCTGCCAGTAGGTCTAAGAGCGAGTTTCTGGCCAACATGAGCCACGAGATCCGGACACCCCTCAATTCGATTATCGGACTCGTTGAGCTCTCCCTGGACTCAGACCTGACAGCCGAACAGCGAGAAGATCTGAACGTTGTCAGATCTGCCGCCTATGCTCTCCTGTCACTCATCAACGATATTCTCGATTTTTCAAAAATCGAAGCCGGCAAACTCGAGCTCGAAGCCATTCCTTTCAACCTCAAGGAATTCTTAGGAGGATCCCTCAGGATCGTTGCAACCAAGGCCCATGAAAAAAATCTGGAACTGGCCTATCGGGTCGATCCTGACGTGCCGGAAATGATCATCGGAGACCCGTCAAGAATCCGCCAGATTGTTCTCAACCTCATCGGCAACGCTGTCAAATTTACGGATAAAGGCGAGATTATCCTGGTGGTTGGCCCCGAAGTCGGCGACCGGAATCCATATCACCTGGTTTTTTCGGTCAGGGATACCGGTATCGGGATACCCAAGAAAAAACAGGAATCGATTTTCGGTGCTTTTGCCCAGGCAGATGGAAGCACCACACGCAAATATGGCGGCACAGGCCTGGGGCTGGCGGTATCCAAGCAACTGGTAACACTGATGGATGGCCATATCTGGATTGAAAGTCCCGTGTCGACCGGGCAGACCACCTCCGAAGGTGATGCTGTGGGACCTGGAAGCACTTTCCATTTTACCGCCCATTTTAAGCAACCTGTGACGGATATAGAATCCACAACCCATACACCGGACATCGATATCAGCGGTATAACGGGACTCGTCGTCGATGACAACCTGAGCAACCTCGAAATTATCATGGAAATGATGGAGAACTGGCATCTATCTCCCACCGGCACGACAACCCCTGGAAAAGCCAGGGATATTCTCTCTGAAGCCCAGGCGTCCGGGAATCCCTTTGGGCTGGTACTGATTGACTCCGATATGCCGGAAGCGGATGGGGTTTCCCTGGCCGGATGGATCAAGGCCCAAAAAAATCTGGATTGTAAAATAATCCTGATGAACACCTCGCTGCGAGACCGGCAGGTCGATATCGAAGGCTTGAACATATCTTCGTCCATCACCAAACCGGTAAGGCCATCGGACCTGCTTGATGCCATCATCGGAGCCGTTGTGCATACGGAAACCGGCCAAGAAAAAGAAGCGGAGGCACAAAAATCTGCACAGAGCCGGGAGATGCAACCTCTCAAGATTCTTGTAGCCGAGGACACTCCCTTTAACCAAAAGTTCATTACACGTCTGCTCGGCAGATGGGGCCACACAGCTATAATTGTAGGGGATGGCCGGAGGGCCGTTACAGCCGTTTCCGAGGATCGCTATGACCTCATCCTCATGGATGTTCAAATGCCGGAAATGGATGGGTTTGAGGCAACCGAAAAAATACGTGAGCTCGAAGAAAAAAAAGGAGAACACACCCCTATTATCGCCATGACCGCGCATGCCATGAAAGGTGATCGTGAACGTTGCCTCGATGCGGGAATGGATGACTACGTTCCCAAACCTATTTCTTCCGAAGCCCTCTTGAATGCCATCAGAATACTCGTACCGCCGGAACACCATGGACCCGACAAGGAGGAATCAGCCGTGATAGAGAACGCTCAGCCGGTAATCGATAAAGATGCTCTTTTGAAAGCTTTTGACAATGACTGGGATTTTCTAAAAGAGGTCATTGACATGTTTATCGCGGATTATCCGGAAATGCTAAAAAATATTCATGATGCCATCCAAACCAAGGATGCCCCTGCACTCCAACGTACGGCACATGCCCTAAAGGGCATGCTGGGAAACTTTCAGGTTGAAACAGCAACTCAAAAAGCATATAATCTCGAAAAGATGGGCGGTGAGGAAAATCTTGAACAAGCCGCAGATATCTATACTCAGCTTTCCACCGAACTCGACAGTCTCGAAAGAATGTTTTTAGATTTATCCGGGGAGACAATGAATTGAAGATACTGATAGCTGAAGACGAGGGGGTGACCCGGCGCAGGCTGCAGCACTTCCTCGAAAAGTGGGGCCACCATGTCATCACCTCGGAAAACGGACTGGATGCCCTGGAGCATTTTCTTTCCAAGGATTTCGACATCGTCATCACAGACTGGATGATGCCGGAAATGGACGGCCTGGAACTGGTGGGTCATATCCGCAGTCGGGGAAGAGAAAAGCCTTATGTCTATACGATTCTCCTGACGTCGAGGGGAGACAAGGAGGATGTGGTCAAAGGCTTATCCGAAGTCGGCGTGGATGATTATGTTGTTAAACCGTTTGAACCCGATGAACTGCGCGCCCGTCTCACTGTCGGGGAAAGAACCGTCAGGCTGGAGAGAACACTCAGAGACTACGGGGCAGGACTCGAAAAAATCGTCCAGAAACAGACCCGTCTGATCCGCCAGACCCAGGAAGAAACCATTCTTCGACTCTTGACGGCACTTGAATCCAGGGATGAAGAAACCGGAGGGCATGTCAGGAGAATCGGTCTCTACAGTGCCTATCTGGCCGAGGCCGCGGGGTGGACCGAGCAGCAGGTGAACGATATCCGTCTGGCCGCACCCATGCATGACATTGGAAAAATCGGCGTTCCGGACGCCATCCTGCAAAAGAAGGGACCTCTTACCACAGATGAGTTTGAGGTGATCAAGTCACACACGACCATCGGTGGTCAAATATTGGGGAACTCTGAATTTCCCATGCTGCAATTGGCCCAGGACATAGCGCTCTTTCACCATGAGAAATGGGAAGGAAAGGGTTACCCTGAAAACAGGTCAGCTGAAGAGATTCCTGAGGCAGCACGAATAGTTGCCCTGGTAGATGTTTACGACGCCCTCAGCCAGGATAGGGTTTATCGCAAGGCCGACCCAGAAGACGAGGTTCTCAGAAAAATGGAAAAAGCCAAGGGAAATCACTTCGACCCCTATTTTTATGACCTCTTTATAAAATCCCTGCCGGTGTTCCGGCGAATCGCCAGCGAAAATCCATAAAGGCAAGCAGCTGATTTACTACCAACGATAAGAGTGAGGAAATCCGAATATCTAATATCTAAATCCGAAACAATATCGAATACCCAAATGACCAAAACAGCTCATGGGATTATACTTTATACTGTTTGTTTTGATCATTCGAATTTGTATCATTGGGTATTGTTTAGGTTTTCGAATTTCGTGCTTCGGATTTAAGTGGCTGAGCCATGCATGAAAAACGAACATATTTCATCGTTGACGACGATCGGATCTTTATCAAGTTCCTGACCAAATACCTGACTTCGGATTTATTGACAATCGCATCCAGCACCACCAGCTCCAGTGCTCTCCAGGAAATCATACGCCTCAAACCGGATTGCCTCATACTCGACATCATGATGCCGGACATCGACGGCTTTGAGCTGTGCAAGCAGGTGAGAGCCGAACCCGGTCTGGACAACACCAAGATTGTCGTGGTCACCGGCAAAACCTATGAAATTGACAGGAAACGGGCATTTGACATGGGCGCCGATGGTTATATCGTCAAACCGGTGGCTCCCGATAAAATCGCGGGACAGATCCAACGCATAGTGGAAGACCGCGTCGAATTGACCTTCTGGGGCATCCGGGGTACGTTGCCCGTTCCGGGACAAGAAACTATTCGGTACGGTGGCAATACGAGCTGCGTAAGCCTTGAGTTTCCAAAAGGCAGTCTCTTTATCTTCGATGCCGGGACAGGCATCAAATCCTTGTCGGATCACCTCGGAGCCCAGAACCGTTCACAGATCGAGGCCAAGATATTCATTTCCCATCCCCATTGGGATCACATCAATGCCCTCCCCTTTTTCACACCCCTGTACAAGCAGGGCAATGAATTCGAGATCATGGGGCCGGCCCATGGGGACATTTCCATACGTGAACTGATTTCCGGACAGATGGATGGTGTCTATTTCCCCATCGAAATCAAGGAATTCGGAGCTACCGTATCCTTTCAAAACCTGAAGGAAGGCACTGTTTCCATCGACGGCATCAAGATTCAGACGATTCTGCTCAATCACCCGGGACATTGCCTGGGGTACCGGATCGATTACAAGGACCGCTCCATCTGCTACATCACCGACAATGAACTTTTTCCAAAAACGAGCCGCTTTTACAACAGCGCCTACATCAAGAAATTGACGACCTTCATCCGGAATACAGACGCATTGATCACCGATTGCACCTATAGCGAAGATGAGTACGCCCAAAAAGTTCGCTGGGGGCATTCATCCATCACGGAAGTGATCCATCTGGCACATCGTGCCAAAGTGGGCACCCTCTACGTGTTCCACCATGACCCCGGGCAGACAGATGCCGCCATCGACACAAAGAATGACCAGGCCCAGGCCCTCCTGAACGAATTGAAATCATCGACCGTCTGTATCACCCCAATGGAAAAACAGCACTTTATGGTTTAGAGAGCGTTTTAGGTTTTACGTTTTACGTGTTAGGCTTATTCGTTTAAAATAGTAATATATTTCAAACGAATGTCATTTGCTCCGCGTCATTTATGGTCATTTACTTCGTGTCATTCATTGTTGCTGTCAGCCATTAGTAACAATGAATATCGCGCATAGCGCAAATATCAGCCGCAGGCATAATGACATTCGAAGAATTAATGACAGCCGCAGGCGTAATGACGCCCGCAGGGTATAATATCGCACGAAGTGTAAATGACATCCGAAGGATAAATTTATCCGATTTCCCCTGGCCTTTGGCAAGCCTCGGCCAGGGGAACTTCAGAATATGAAATGATTAGGTCTCTTCAACGACAATTGCGTCTTCTTCACATACTTCCACACAACTCTCACAGCCCAGACATTCTTCCGCATTCACGGGTGATGATTTTTCATCAACCATTTCGAAAACTTCGGTAGGACAGACATCAACACATTCTTCACAGCCCACACATTTTGCCTCATCAACAGTAGGTACAAAAGCCATTTTTTATGCCTCCTTTCATAATGTTCAGTCATGGTGTCAATCACCATTTTTTTTAATCAACGAAAATGCCATTATACCAATTCATTTTTCGAGTCAAGACTTCTTACTGACAATTCGCAGAAATATCTTTATTGATATACCCGATCAGTGTGTTTGTCTCGTCGGCGGCATCCCCGTCACCAGGGAGCTCCCCCTCAACAAACCGGCGAAATAAAGATTGCGGGGCTATCCCCGGCAGCAGGTAGAGTTTCATGGAAAAGTTATCCGTAATTTCAACAGGATAGGTATCCAGCAACCCGGAATCGTTTAGGAGGGGCATGGGGGTATACACCAGTTTTTCACAATAGCCAATCAGGTCCCGCCGTTCCTCTTTCGCAATTGCCGCATCCTTGTGGATAGCCGGGATCGTGGCCGCCAGGATAAACTTTTCGGTATCCGGTACATGCTCCTGGATCAACGTCAGAACGGAAGCAGCGGTTGTCACCAGGGGTCCTACGTGGCCATGAGAAAGCATGACACGAGACCATGCTTTCAGACGATCCAGTATCATATACTGAAACGTGTCCTCGTTCTCCCATGGTTGACCGGGCCCGGTGACCCTGTCCATGGACCGCTCATCGCCTCTGAGTTCCCGGTACAAGCTTCTTTCCATGGCTTCCTGCTGTAGCATCTGATGGGAGAGCCACTGGTTATGGGCGTCAAAATCCTGGGCTATCTGAAGAAATATGCGTGCCCGAAGGAGGGCATCCTGCTGCGATGCATCAGGGGAAACCGTCTGCCCTGCCGTCCTGATGTCTTGCCGTATCTGTGAAACCGACGACGGTTCAAAAAACGGAACCCCTTCCTGGTAACCCTTTAAAAAGGAGACCACACCACCGCGATGGCTCCGGGCCCAGTTTTCAGTTTCGGCCAGAATCTTATCAAAAATCCGGGAAACTTTCGGGTCAGGCACCTGTACATCCAGAAAACCCTGGGCTGCCCATTGTTCCATGGGTTTCGGGATGTGTTTCATCGAAGACTGAAATACCGAGATACCGCTGAAAAAATAGCGGCATGCGTTGATGGTCGGTTCCGTCACGTAAGTATGAGGAAAGAATAAGGGTTTCATCAGATCTTTTTCCGGTCCCTGACCGTAACACCCCGCAAGATGAGCTCTTCCCTTATTTTATCGGCAAGATCCCAATTTTGCTGTTGTCTGGCCTGGTTACGCTTTTCTAGAAGGCGCCGGGTGTCGGCGTCCGGGGCCTGAGTTTCAAATTCAAACAGGTTGAGAACCCTATCGATCTTTTTGAAGACATCGATGATCTTGGTAGCATCCGACTGGTTGAGGGCCTGTTCCGATATCAGCCGGTTGATCTTCTTGATCATACTGAAAATGGCTGCCAGGGCGGCGGAGATATTGAGATCATCGTCCATGGCATCCACAAAGCCGTGCCGGATATCGTACAATAGCTGATCCAGGTCCGGATAGTAAGGCCCATTACGTAATTCATGAAGCCTGGAGATACAGGAATCCATTCTTTGGAGCGAATTACCGGCGTTGACGAGTTTGGTCCTGGCAAACTGGACCGGTCTGCGGTAATGACTCGAAATCAGCCAGTATCGAATTTCCCTGCCACTGAATCCCATGTCCATGAGATGTTGAATCGTCAAGCCATCTCCCTTTTCATCCATTTTCTTTCCATCCACAAGCACCCGGTCGCAATGGATCCAGAAACGTGCCAGCGGTTTTCCGGTAAGGGCCCCGGCAATGGCGATTTCATTTTCGTGGTGAGGGAAGGCCAGTTCACGGCTGGCGGTATGAATGTCATAGCTTTCGCCCAGGTACTTCATAGACATGGCCGCACATTGGAGATGCCATGAAGGCCTCACGTTTCCCCAGTCGGTCTTGACGTAAATTCCTCTTTTCAGCTCGGACAATTTGGATCGTCTCAGGAGTGTAAAATCCCGAGGGTTATCCTTCTCGTATTCATCCAGATCGACCGTAGCCCCGAGCCGAATCTTGTCGATATCTACCCCCGATAAACGACCGTATTCCTTGAATCGCGAGATATCGAAATAGATTGAGCGCAGTTTTTCATAGGCAACGCCTTTTCTGACAAGTTTCTCGGAAATCGACACCATATCACCGGTGTGATCACTGGCTCTGGGATATTTTTCGGCCGGTTTGATGCCCAGCAACTTCAAATCGCTTTCAAATTCATGGATATGCCGGCGGGTAAAATCGGACAGCTCCATGCCGGCTTTTTCCGACCCGTCGATGGTCTTGTCGTCAAGGTCGGTGATATTCATAATGTGCGTCACATCATAACCGCAATAGTCGAGATACCGTCTGAGCAGATCGGAAAAAACAAACCGGCGGCACTCTGCGAGATGGATTCTGGCATGAGCCGTCAATCCACAGGAATACATGGTAACCTTGCCCGGCACCAGTGGTTTGAACAGCTCTTTTTTGCGGCTCATGGTATTGAACAGCTTCAACTCCACCTTGTCCCTGATGGTGAAAAGCGGTGTGCTCAGGTAACGTTCACCTCCGTCCGGCAATATGACCACCAGCGTCCCTTCGGTCATGTTGCCGGCTTCCTCCAGGGCAATGGCCATGGCAGCACCACTGCTCATACCGACAAAAAGGCCTTCTTCCAGCGCAAGGCGCCTTGCCATCTCGAAAGCCATTTCGTCTTCGATATTGATCTTTCTGTCCAGGCGATTTTTGTCGAATATCTCAGGTCGATAGGCCTCTTTCATATTCTTGAGACCTTGAATTTTATGCCCGAGATAAGGTTCGACACCAATGATCTCGATGCTCGGATCATACGATTTCATCCTGCGGGAGACGCCCATGGCCGTACCGCTGGTACCCAGTGTCATGATCACCTTGTTGACGTGCCCGCCTGTCTGCTCCCATATTTCAGGTGCGGTGCCGTCATAATGGGCCTGCCAGTTGGCGTCGTTGTTGAACTGGTCCGTCATAAAATAGTGATGTGGTTTTTCACGTACCAGGCGATACGCTTCTTCGATGGCGCCATCGGTTCCTAGGTGCCCGGGTGTCAGCAAAATTTCCGAACCCCTTGCCTTGAGAATCTTCCGTCGCTCCCCACTGACGGATTCCGACATGGCCAGGAGAAGCCGGTATCCCTTGACCGAACAAACAAGTGCGAGGCCGATACCCGTATTCCCACTGGTGGCTTCGATGACGGTTTTTTCCCGGGTGAGCTCTCCGGACGCTTCCCCGTTTTCGATCATCCGCAGGGCGGTCCGGTCCTTGATGGATCCACCGGGATTGAAGTATTCCAGTTTGGCCAGGATCTTGACCCTGGGATTGGGATTCAGGGCCCGGATTTCCACCAAAGGGGTGTTGCCGATGCAGTCTAAAATCGATCTGTCCATTATTTCTCTATTGGGTTGCTGGTAGCGCTCTATCCAACACGGCCAGGATCTCCTTCTCCACACTTTCCTGCGGTCTGGAAGCATCGATGATTCTGAAGCGCTGGGGTTCGAGTTGGGCCAATGCAAGATATCCTTCACGAACCCGCCTATGGAAATCCAGGGTTTCTTCCTCAAAGCGGGTTTCAGTTCCTGTTCTCTGCCCGTTTTCGATCTGTTGCCAGGCACGCCCCAACCCTGTTTCCGGGGGAAGATCCAGTAGAAATGTCATATCGGGTTTATAGTCGGCAAAGGCAAGCCCATGGAGTTGTGTTATCAGATCGATATCCAACCCTCTGGCATACCCCTGATAGGCAATTGTTGCATCATAATAGCGGTCACAGAGAATGACCTTCCCTGAGGACAAACCCGGTTTGACAATTTCGTCCAGATGCTGCGCCCTATCGGCCATGTAGAGAAGAAGTTCCGAA
>JAOZSO010000181.1:0-6790 GCA_029939655.1 Desulfobacterales bacterium | reverse complement strand
TGCTGACATCCACCGTCAGGTCTTTTTTACAATGTGGGCAGATAAACGTGGCCATATTCGTGCTTGTAATATAAACTCTTTCTACCATGTGAGTATTCCCTATTTATCCCATCGGCTCATGATATAAAATCTTGACAATTTTGGGTTTGTAGGCATCATTTTTTCCTAATGTATTCGCTTTTGAGCGGATCACCACAAAGGATAGGAACAATGAGAGAAATCCTGATACAGCAGATAATAGAGAGACATTCATACCGATTTTCAATGCCAACCAATGGCCGAGAATTGCCCCCGTCAACATGAATCCTACCGGGAGCAGGTAGAGCAGAAAGCAGGCTTTCATAAGGGAGGCCGTCTCAAAATGGAGTAAAATCCGGTCCCCTTCCCGGGCGCCTGCACCATTGATTGCATCTACTTCCATGACTTTTCCCGTTTCTGTTACGTGGCAGGAATCCCTGGCTGTACAGGCTTTACATGAACTTGATTTGGTTGTCTTGACCCGTGCAATTGTGTCACGGGTATGGATGACGATACCTTCTTCGGTAGCCAATGTTGTCCTCTTAGGCGTTATTAGTGCCTGTTTTTTCGTAGCAGATCAGGCCGCATTGCAGGCACCTTTCAGCTTCTCTTTGGGCCTTCTTTTCGGTGAAGCCTTTTTCGATCTCTGCATTCATTAAGCGCTCCGGGGTGTCGGCTAAGGGCATGATGGTGCGTGAAATCTGTTCCACGCGTTCTATTTCGTTAACGTTTTGAATCACGGTCGTCAAGGTAAGCACATTGTCCGGATGCGACAGAGGGATACCATAGATGACATTGTGGATGGAGGCAGCCGCTCTTCTGCCTGCACCGATCGCCTTGATGGCGCCGCTGTAGTCGCTAAGGACGTCACCTTCAGCTATCAACCCCACCTCACTGTTGTAATGGGGATGCTTGAGTGCGTAGAACCCTTCCCATCGCAGATCGTTGGCGATCTTTTCTTCCTCGGAGGGTGTTTCCTGGGTGTCTGACTCGTCCATCGTCGGTTTGGCAAAAATGAACTCGGGATATCGCCCGGAGGCTATCACAAGTGTATCTGCCGGGAGAGTATGCACGGTTCCGGAACCTCGATCGAAATATTCGATCTCATTGAGATGGTCTTTCTCCCCGAATATCCTATTGATACCCGCACTAAAAATGACATGGATGCCTTTTTCGGTTGCTTTGCCGAGAGTTTCGGCGGACAGCCCGTTGTTTTCGGTTGATTCCCTGAAAATTACGGTAGCCTTGTCAGCACCGTTTTCCTTGCACAGGATGGCGGTTTGAATAGCGAGTTCTCCGCCACCGGCCAGAATGGTGTGTTTTCCGCAGGTGATGTCCGGGGGCGTTTTCTGTTTCAGGGCTTTTGAAACATCCATGAGTAGATGCAGTCCCGGAACCGGTTTTTCGGCACCGGCTCCCCGCGCCAACCGACTGTCCCAGCCACCCAGAGAGAGAAAAACAGCATCAAAACCATCGTTGAGAAGCGAATGAATGGAAATGTCTTTACCCAGACACTGGCCTGTTTTGACGGTCACGCCCATTTCGATAATCCCATCGATATCCCAGTCTAAAACATCATGGGACAACCGGTTAGTCGCTATGGCACTTCTCAGGAGACCACCCGGTTTTTGTGTGGCTTCGAACACCGTTGGCGCATGACCCAGCCGTGCAGAAAAGAAAGCTGTTGAAAGTCCCTGTACACCACCGCCCATAACAGCTATTTTTCGACCCGTATCCGGCGCCTTGAAGGGCAGAATCCTTTCTCCCTTTTCTTTCTCGTAGTCGGCCACGAATCGTTTCAAAAAATTGATCGCAACGGGCTCATCGAGGAGCTGTCGTCTGCAGGCGTCTTCACAGGGCCGTGGACAGATTCGACCGATGACAGTGGGAAACGGGAGTCTTTCCTTGATAATCTGAACAGAACGAGCATAGTTTTTCAATTGAATCTGTCTTATATATTCACAGATATCGATACCGGCAGGGCAGGCCCTCTGACAGGGTGTCGTACAATCCTCGGTGGTGTACTCACGAATGATGCGACGTGTAACGGAGGAAAGGGTGATAATATGTTTTGGACAGACCCTTTCGCATGCACCGCACCCGGTGCATTTGACTTCATCGACCACGGGAAGACCATCGGATCCCATGGTGATAGCATCGAAGGGGCATGCTTTTGCACAGGTCCCAAGCCCCAGGCATCCTATCCGACAAACTTTCATTCCTCCGTTGATGAGGGCAGCGGCTCTGCAATCTCCGAGTCCGTCATAAAAATACTTTATATCGGCAGTCTGGAGGCCGTAGGTACATCCCGGTTTGGCGATATCAGGTTCCTTGGCTTCAATAGCGATGCCCATTATAGCGGCAATAATTTCGGCAACGTCCGGGCCCGCCGCTACACAGGAATTGGGAGACGCCTTTCCGGCAACAATCGCCTCGGCATTTGCGCTGCATCCGGGAAGACCGCATCCCCCACAATTAGCCCCCGGAAGGGCGTCATCGACAGCTATAATCTGGGGATCCACATAGACATAAAATATTTTGGATGCCATGGCCAAGCCCACACCCACAAGCAGCCCAAGGCCCCCCATCATGAATACGGCTTCAATCATTGTTTACTCCTCTTTCTTACCATGAACCGTCAAGACCGCGTAGACCTTCCATGTAAAGTTTTCCGCTTGCCACAAAAAGAGAATGCCGGGTGAGCAACAGCGGTATTTTGTAGGATGCAGCCAGATCGATCACAAGCTTTTCCGGCTGTTTACCCCGAACGAACACGACGGCTCCCACTCTGGCTATTTTTGCGGTGCGAATGACTTGCTCGGTGACGACGCCGGTAAGTATTGCGCACCCTTCGGTAGCAGCTGACAGCACATCTTCCATAAGATCTGCACTACCACAACCAGTGATTGTGTTTTCCATCTGGTCTTCACCTGCAAGTACGGTCGCTTTCAGGGCATCTTTTATTTCAGCAATTTTCATCTGACGCTCAACCTGTTGAAGTGGATGGTTCTGAAATATCTACCCTTCCGATTTTTCAACCAATAAGTGGACCAAATTGAGGGTTACCATTTCATAGTTATCACGGATTGTCAATGCTATCATGGGTTGAAAATAGGATCTTTTCGTTGACAAGTAGAGGAAATTTTTATGATAACAGCTGGAAAAAGGAGTTTGTATGTTGGACTATTACGACAAGATTGCGGAAGCAGTCGCATATATCGAAAAGAAGATCCCGGAAAAACCATTTGCCGGTTTGCTGACCGGGACAGGCCTGGGAGATAGTGGACAGTCCCTGGTCGTGTCTGAGTCTCTGCCTTATAAAGACATTCCACATTTCCCGGTTTCTACCGTGCAGAGCCATACAGGAAAGTTTCTGGCAGGTAGAATGGCCAACCGGCCGGTTATCGTCATGCAGGGGCGTTTTCATCTTTATGAGGGTTATTCGCCCCTGGACGTCACGTTTCCCATACGGGTGATGCAGACCTTGGGTGTCGAGACGCTGTTTGTCACCAATGCCGCCGGAGGGCTCAATCCGGTGTTTAGGCCCGGCGACATCATGCTCATCAAAGATCATATCAATCTGACCGGCGCCAATCCCCTTGTGGGACCGAACCATGATGACTGGGGTGAACGGTTTCCTGATATGACGGAAGCCTATGACAGGCAACTGATATCACATGCAGAAGAAGCCGCAAGGGACGCCACAATACCGCTTAGAAAAGGGGTATATGCCGGCCTTCCGGGGCCGTCTATTGAAACACCTGCAGAGGTTCGGTTTTTAAAAACCATCGGGGCGGAGGCTGTCGGTTTTTCGACGGTACAAGAGGTCATTGCTGCCGTGCATGCCCAGATTAAGGTGCTGGGGCTGTCGATTATCACCAATGTCAATGACCCTGACAATTCGGTCCCCGCCAGAGTAGAGGATATCATAAAGGTGGCAAAAGCCGCAGCTCCTCAGGTTGATAGAATCATTCGTACGATGATGGGAAGGCTGTAACGAAAGGGTCCAAGGGTCCGAGGGTTCCAGGGTTCGAGGGGAAAAACGAAGGGTTAGAGGGTTGGAGGTTCGAGGGGACAAGCAAAGGGCGAAGGGTTCAAGGATTTAAGGGCCCGAGGGGAAAAGCCAGTTTGCGTGCAGCTTAAATCAAGCTTGCCAAAGAAAAAGAAGGAATTTCTATCACGAAAACACGAAAGGACGAAAGCACGAAAAAGACCAAGGAAAATTTCGTGTTTTTCAAATTTCGTGTTTTCGTGATTGCTTTTGTTTTTTAACCAGAATATGCACCAAACACAAAACACCCAATACAAAACACAGGGGGACCATTGCATACGACATATGACACCATCATTTACAATGCCGTTATTGTGACAGTTAATACGGCCTTTGATATTTTTCCCAAGGGTATGCTCGGAATAAAGAACGGCAAGATTGAAAAAATAACTAACATGCCGGATGGGATCGATGTTCCGGCCGGGGTAGAGGCGATTGATGTCGCAGGCGGTATCGTTATGCCCGGACTGGTCAACACCCACACCCATATGCCCATGACGCTCTTTCGCGGCCTGGCCGACGACCTGCCGTTGGATGTTTGGTTGAATCAATATATTTTTCCAGCTGAGGGGGCATGGATCAATCCGGAAAATGTCCGTCTGGGTACGGCACTTGCGTGTGCGGAAATGTTGCTCTCTGGGACGACGACCGTCTGTGGCGGATATTTTTTCGAAGATGAAGTTGCGGAAATCGTGAGCCGGACAGGGATGCGTGGGGTTCTCGGGCAGGGGGTTATCGATTTTCCGGCACCGGGTGTACCGGATGCCGGTGATAATATCAATTCAGCGGTGGCTTTCACCAAAAAGTGGAATGGCTTGTCGCCGATGATCCAGCCTTCCATCTTTTGCCATTCGCCCTATACCTGTTCGCAGGAAACCCTCAAAGCGGCCAAGGCCGCAGCCAGGTCGCAATCAATCCTTTTTCAAATCCATGCAGCCGAAACAGCCCGAGAACAGGCCTTGATTGAGGGTAGTGGCGATATGTCGCCTATTCAATATCTCGACCATATTGGCGTCCTGGATGAGCAGACACTGCTGGTTCATTCAGTCTGGGTAGATGACAGGGATGTCGAAATCATCGCCAAGAGCGGCGCGGCAGTGTCACACAACCCCGAGAGCAATATGAAACTGGCTTCCGGAATCGCTCCGGTTCAGAAATTTCTGTCTGCGGGTATTTCTGTTGGTCTGGGAACAGATAGCTGCGCGAGCAACAATGATCTGGATATGTTTCAGGAGATGGACACGGCCGCAAAACTCCACAAAGCCCATACACTGGACCCCACCGTCATGGATGTCGGCTCGGTGCTGAAGATGGCCACCATCGAGGCTGCCAGGGCCATTGGCCTGGACCGCAGAATCGGGTCATTGGAAAAAGGCAAGCAAGCCGACCTGATTATCATCGACACCCACCAGCCCCATCTGGTGCCGTTATACAACCCGGTGTCCCAGGTCGTCTATTCGGCAAGAGGCTCGGATGTAAAAGATGTCATGGTGGCGGGCAGAATGCTGGTACGTAACCGGTCTCTGACAACTTTGGACCAGGATGATATTCTGAATAAGGTGAATGCACTGAGCAGGGAGATAGCTGATTTCGGTAAAATTGGATAAGGCCTTAAGAACAACACCGTCGCATTTGATAAAATGTCAAAGGACGAAGAGTACCTAACAACTACGAATGATGATATCTGTGATTTTGCGAAGCTGGGAATATTCATCTATCAACACCCTGAAGCAAACCATATTGAAGGACGATCTTGTGAACGATTTAATCTGCTACTGTTTCGTATATTCCGTTGATGACATCGAAAAAGATTATCGGGATAACGGGGTGTCTACGATCATGGAAAAAATCAAAATGGAAAAGAAGTTTGGTAATTGTCAGTGTGTTACTAAAAATCCTAAGGGGCAATGATGTTTAGGTGATGTCCGCCAGGTGGTGGATAGGATCAAGGCTTATTAGCGTAATCAACGATTCAGGGGAAAGGTATCCAGATCCGCATAATCATTTGTTGGTTGCAGCGATCATCACATCATGCAACGTCTCAACCCCAGTGCCACGGCGTCTTTTCGTTAACCAGGATACGTCGTTCATTCAGCTCAAGCAAATCGTCCGAAGGAGGTATCTCATGTTTACATCTGGTTTCTTTTTTAATCTAACTACAATGGTGGGAATCGCCGTAAAGGTGGTAATCATTCTTGCCAGCGCTATTACACTCAATATTATTCAGAAAAAATTGATTCCGAGGGTAATAATCAAGAGTATCTCGAATGTCCGGGTAGAATCACAGGATCAGTTAGCCACCCGCTCCAAAACAATGGCTTATGTCTTCATAAAAGTTGTCGCCGTTATTATCTGGATTATTGCCATTGTGATGGTTCTGGGTGTTATTGAAGTAAATATATCCCCCTTGCTGGCGACACTCGGTGTTGCCAGTCTGGGACTTGGTTTTGCTGTTCAAAACATCATTCGCGACTATCTTCAGGGCTTCTTCATCGTAATGGAGGACTGGTACCGGATTGGTGATTGGGTTACCATTGCGGGAATGGAAGGCGAAGTTGAGGAAGTAAGTCCAAGGCGCACAGTTTTACGAGAAATAAATGGCACAATGCATGTAATACCCAATAGTCAGATACCATTTGCTAGTAATCAGACCAGAGACTGGGCAAGGATCAATCTATATGTTACGGTGGCTTATAAAGAGGATATCAGCCATGTCTATCA
>JAOZSO010000180.1:0-6804 GCA_029939655.1 Desulfobacterales bacterium | reverse complement strand
CTTACCGCCATGGCCGCTTCCTGGAGGGCTTCCGAAAAGGTCGGATGACCATGGTCGGTCCGGGCGATATCTTCCGAGCTGCCACCAAACTCCATTGCCAGCACGCACTCGGCAATCATGTCAGCCGCCCGGGGGCCAATAATGTGAACCCCCAGGATACGGTCGGTCTTGCCATGGGCAATCAGTTTGACAAACCCGTCCTTTTCTCCCATACATCGTGCCCTGCCTGCGCCGGAAAATGGATAGGTCCCCACGCAATAGGGAATCTCCCGCTCTTTGACCTGCTCTTCGGTCAACCCCACGCTGGCGACTTCCGGCCAGGTATAAACCACCGAAGGGATAGTGTCATAGTTCACCTCCCCGGCATGCCCGGCTATATTTTCTACGGCCGCAATTCCCTCGGCCGAGGCTTTGTGAGCCAGCATGGGACCGGGAGTCAAATCTCCGATAGCGTAGACACCCGGCACACTGGTCTGGTAGGCAGTATCGACAAGAATATGGCCTGTTTGGGGATCGGTCCGGACACCGGCATCCTCGATACCAAGACCCTCTGTCAGCGGCTTTCTCCCCACTGCCACCAGGAGTTTATCAAATGACATGGTGGTGGTTTGCCCGTCTTTTTCCAGGGTTACCTTGACTTTCTTCGCACTTTTCCGGGCTTTGACCACCCTTGTGTTGAGTTGAAATAACATGCCTTGTTTCTTTAGAATGCGGTCCAATGTCCGTCCAACCTGTCCGTCCAGGGTCGTGGCAATTTTGGGCAGCATTTCGATAACGGTCACCTTCGAACCCAGCCGCATCCAGACCGATCCCAGTTCCAAACCGATATAGCCACCCCCCACGATACCCAGGCTGTTGGGGACCACATCAAAATCCAGGGCTTCCGTGGAACTGACAATCCGTTCACCATCAAATGGCATGCCGGGCACCTCCACTGGACGGCTTCCCGTGGCCAGCAGAATCGACTCACCTTGGAGAATTCGCTTTTTTTTCTTTCCAAAAGTCACTTCCACCTGCTTGTCACACACAAGGCGTGCCTTACCCTGGATAATGTCGATCCGGTTGCCTTCCAGCAGCTTTCGAACGCTGTCCGTAAGATCTTTAACCACCGTCTCTTTACGCTTCATAAGGGTAGCCAGATCCAGGGTCAAACGACCGGTCTTGATGCCATGTTCGGCAAAGTGCTCCCTGGCCAGGTGATAGTACTCACTGGAGTCGAGCAGAGCTTTGCTGGGAATACACCCGACGTTCAGGCACACCCCGCCAAGTCTGGGTGATTTCTCGACACAGGCTGTTTTCAAACCCAGCTGTGCGGCCCTTACCGCGGCCACATATCCACCAGGTCCGGAGCCTACGATAACCAGATCATAATTGTCTGTCGCTGTCATGTTAGACCTCCAATACGATCCGTTCAGGGTTTTCGACAAATTCCTTGACACGTTTCAAAAATGTGACGGCGCCTTTTCCATCAACAATCCGATGGTCGTAGCTCAAGGCCACATACATCATGGGACGCACAACAATTTCATCGTTCACCACCACCGGACGTTTCTCAATTTTGTGCATACCGAGAATACCGCTCTGGGGTGTGTTCAAAATCGGCGTACTCAACAAAGACCCGTACACACCGCCATTACTCACCGTAAACGTTCCCCCTTCAAGATCAGCCAGTTCAAGTCGATTGTCCTTGATTTTTCCGACATAATCGATGATGGCCTTTTCGATTCCGGCAAAGCTCAATCTTTCGGCGTGTCGTATAACCGGAACCACCAGTCCCCTGTCGCTTCCGATGGCGACACCGATGTGCTGGTATGGGTGATAGACAAAGTCGGAACCATCGACAAAGGCATTGATTTCAGGGATCTCCTTCAAGGCTTCTACACAGGCCTTGATGAAAAATGACATGAATCCCAGAGAGACTTCGTGTTTTTTCTTAAAGGCCTCCTTGTAGCGCCCCCGCATATCCATGGCCTGCTGCATGTCGATTTCATTGAAGGTGGTAAGCATGGCCGTGTTTTGTTTGGATTCCAGGAGTCGTTCGGCAATCCGCTTGCGAATGGGGGACATTTTGACCCGTTTCACCTCCTCCGAAGCCTGGGCCGCAGATAGATCTTCACAAACCTGAGTCGTCATTTTTTCGGGAATGCCGGCGGGAGCTTCCTCCAGATAAAGGAGCACATCCCCTTTGCTGATTCTGCCGCCGGGGCCCGTTCCGGAAATTTTTGAAACATCGAGATTTTTTTCCGCAACAAGCCTGCGGACCGAAGGTGAAAGCGGGATATCGTCAAGCGTTGATTTCTGAACGGGCACTTCTTTTCCGGATAATGCCGGTTTCGGTATTGCCGGTTCCTCCTCAGGAGCGTCTGCTTTTGTCTCAGGAGGCACGGAGCGCTCCGGTGCAGATTCCGGTGTTGGGGATTTCGTTGCCACACCTGCCGTTTCAATCTGCCCCACAACCGCACCAATCGCCACCGTCTCCCCTTCTTTAATCAGAATCTTCAAAACACCGCCGACTTCCGCCACCACTTCCAGCGTGACCTTGTCTGTCTCTATGACCAGCAGCGCTTCATCCTTTTGGATGGTTTCGCCATCCTTTTTGAACCATTCCGCCAGAACCGCTTCCTGAACAGATTCTCCAACACTGGGTATCTTGATGTCTATGGACATAGTCGCTCCCTCACTGATTCTATATTCTCACGATTAAAATCTTCAACTGTCATTAGCACTTCGTGCGTAATTTGTCCTTCGGACGACATTAAAAAAATCGTTATACAATTTTTCGTCATTAATGGTCATTTGTCCTGGCGGACGACATTAGCGCTTCGCGCGTCATTTATTGTTGCTGAATGCTGTTAGCTAATAGCCTGTATCCATGGCCTAAAACTTAACACCTAAAACGCGATCAGTTTTCCCTCGAACCCTTAAAACCTCCAACCCTCTGACCCTGCTCTCTTACAATGCTGCCCGCGTAATTCATTGCTGCTGAAAGCCGTTAGCTACGATTAATAACACGAAGTAAATATCTATTAATTACGCGAAGCAAATTACAGTTATTCCCTCGGACCCTGCTCTCTTACGACCCCGTATCTGATGAAATTCCCAGCGCCTCGTTCGATATGGCTTCCTGCTGCTTTTTATAGATGGCTGGAAATCCGGTGGCCGGGCTTGCGGAAGGTTTTCTCCCCACATAGTGAAGTTTCTGCCCTGTGATCTTCTCTATGCGTTGCCGCACAAAAAACCATCCCCCCATATTTTCAGGTTCTTCCTGTACCCAGCTGAAATTCTTTACTTTTTTATATGGTTTGAGCATGGTCTTAATCTGTTTGTCGGGGAAAGGGTAAAATTGCTCCAGGCGTAAAATGGCCTTGTTGCTCTCGGTTAGTTCGTTACGCCGCTGAAGAAGCTGATAATAGATTTTGCCGCTGCAAAAAATAATCTCTTTCGCCCCTGTATCTGGTTCAGGATCATTCAGAACCGGTTGAAACCGGTCTGAAACCAAATCATCGCGTGTGGAGACAGCCATGGGATGCCTCAGGAGGCTCTTGGGTGTCATCAGCACCAGCGGCTTGCGATATGCCTCCTTTATCTGACGTCTCAACAGATGAAAATACTGGGCAGGTGTCGTAAGATTGCACACCTGCATGTTGTCTTCGGCACACAGCTGTAGAAAACGCTCCAAACGTGCGCTGGAATGTTCAGGACCCAGCCCTTCCCATCCATGGGGAAGCAGCAGTGTCAATCCGCTCAACCGTTGCCACTTGGATTGCCCGCTGGCAATAAAAAGATCAATAATTCCCTGGGCATTGTTCACAAAATCGCCGAACTGCGCTTCCCATATGACCAGCGTTTTTGGCTGTGTTATGGAATAACCATATTCGAACCCCAGAACACCGAATTCCGCCAGAAGACTGTTGTAAACCATGAAAGTAGATTGTTTTGAATCCAGGTGATTCAAGGGAATGTATGACTCACCACTTTTAGCATCAAACAAAACACTGTGCCGTTGGCTGAAGGTACCCCGGCCCACGTCCTGTCCACTCAACCGGATGGAAAATCCCTCCATGAGCAGCGCAGCAAATGCCAATGTTTCCGCACTTGCCCAGTCTATGCCTTTCCCCGATTCAACAGCTGACAAACGTTTCCCTAACAGGCGTTTCAATTTCGAGTTCAAGGAAAATCCATCAGGTACGCTGTTCAGCTTTCTGGCAGTGCCAATCAGTCTTTTCTTGGAGAGACCTGTTTTAACACCTTCGAAAGTATACGTCGCTTTGATATGATCCCATTCTTCGAAATATGGGGATTCCGGAAACAGGCAATCTGTTCCGTGAACATCCGCGTAAGCCTTTTCCAGGTTATCGAAAATATCTTTTTCCAATGAGTCCAGATGGGTTTCATCCACAACTTTTTCTTCTAGAAGTTTTTCTCCATAGAGCACACGCAGGGACGGCCGTTCCTTGATGCGATCGTACATGAGCGGTTGGGTAAAATAAGGTTCATCCCCTTCATTGTGTCCATACCTGCGATAACAGATCACATCGATGACCACATCCTTTCCAAATCGATGGCGATAATCGGCTGCCAGTTTGCTTATGTAAACGGCAGCCTCTGGATTTTCACCGTGCACATGAAATATGGGTACCATGAGCATCTTGGCGACATCGGTCGAATATCGGGTCGAACGGGCATCTTCAGGCAGGGTTGTATAACCGATCTGGTTATTGATGATGATATGGACGGTCCCCCCGGTTTTATACCCTTTGAGCTGCGACATGTTCAATGTCTCGGCGACTACTCCCTGCCCGGCAAAAGCGGCATCACCGTGAATAAGTATCGGAACCACGCTGTCCGAATCCATATTCGGCAGATCCTGCCTGGCTCGTGCAACACCTTCTGCCACGGGATCCACGGCTTCCAGATGACTGGGATTGTTCACCAGAAACATGCGCACGTCCTTTCCGGCAGCCGTCTGAATGTCTGCGAGATAACCATTGTGGTATTTGACATCACCGGATCCCATGAGTTGCCCCGGGTCATAGCAGCTCTCAAACTCCCTGAATATTTCTTCGTAGGACTTCCCCAGGATGTGGGTCTGAACATTCAGCCGTCCCCTGTGGGCCATCCCCAGAATGACTTCCCGACAACCATTTTCGGTAACCTGCCGGACCAGTGTGTCCAACAGGGGGATCACCACATCACCCCCCTCCAATGAAAAACGAGTCACCCCCATGTATTTTTTATTTAAATAGGCTTCGAACAAAGCCGTCTGATAGAGTCGTTCCAATATGATCATCTTTTCGGCGGTCTTAACTTGCGGCCGGTTCTGAATTGGCTCCATCCGATCCTGAAGCCAGCGCCGTTCTTCGGGATCTTGTATATGCATGTATTCCACGCCGATTGAACGGCAGTATGTCTCTTTCAGGTGTTCCAAAATTTCTTTCAGGTTCCCGCCGCCGCCCGAAAAGCTCGTCTCCGGCACATGCTTCTCGAAATCTGCCGGTGCCAAACCAAAACGCTCCAGCGATAACAGCGGATGGTCCATGGGACAGGCCTGCAGGGGGTCCATACATGACAGCATGTGCCCGAGACAGCGATACCCGAATATCAACTGTTCGACACTGGCCAGGAAGAACGGATCGCCCTCTGTGTCCGCCATTCCGGGCGCAAACCCGCTTGAAAACGCGAGATCGAAACCCTTGAAGAAAAACTGCCAATCTTTTGCAACCGACCCGGGGTCCTGTTTCCACTGCTGATATTGTGATTCAATAAAGTCGCTATGGTATGTTTCAGGAAAGCTCATAAATGAGGAACTCCTCTCTGATTCCGGAAGTGTAATTACAGTATCACTCCGGCCGTCACTATTCAAGATTCTCCTCTAATCTTTTTGATCGTCTTGGGGATGAAAAAGGAAAAGACAAATAGGGCAATCGAGAAAAAAACCTTGAATGAAATCAGTTCCCCCCAGTTTCCGGAAGCCCATACATCTTTCAGGGTACCGATGAAAAAAGTAAAAATAAAAGTGCCGACGATAATGCCCAGACCTGTCCCGGACAGATAATCCCGGAACCGGACCTTTGTCAAACCCATACCAAAATTCATGGGGGTAAATGGAAAGTATACCAGTCGAAGGTAAAGGACGGTGGCGAAACCATTTCGCTCGATACCATCATCGTATTTTCGGAGTTTGTCACCAACCAGGGATGCCGCAAATTCACGCCCAAGGGTTCGACCGATAATAAAAGCCCCGCCGGCACCTATCATGGCGCCGATCCATACCCATAAAAATCCCCAATATGGGCCGAAGATGGCCGCTCCGAGACCTGTTAACAGGGTACCCGGAATAAACAGGCAAACGCCTGCGGCATACACACCGATAAATAATAGGGGCGCCCAGAAACCGGCTTTTTCAAGAAGAGTGCCCAGGGACCCCGGTGTCAGATAGGTCATGACCGGGGTCAGCCGAACCAACACGACGGCCGTAACGATAAAGGCTGCCAGCAGGATAATCTTCAAGATTGCTTTAGATTTTTTTTCCATCTGTCACCACCACTTCTCTGTTTAGCTCTTAAAAACGACTCTGTCATGTTTAGTAGATACCCGGGTCCAAAGAGCCCGGCACTGATTCAACCCTATAAGAGTTAACGTTATACACATTCAGGGTATGATAAATTCTAAATCCGAATATCGAAATACAAAACAAATCCAAATATCAAATGCTCAAATGACTCAAACATAGTGCTTGAGCTGGTATGGCCAAGGTCTTGTTTTGATCATTCGAATTTGGATCATTCGGTATTGTTTAGGATT
>JAOZSO010000179.1:0-6825 GCA_029939655.1 Desulfobacterales bacterium | reverse complement strand
TCAGCCCCATGTTCCTGGAGAACAAGCTCAAATTCAGCCCCTACATCAAGGAGGCTGTCATTTTTGGTGACAAACGAGATTTTGTGTCCACCCTGATCAACATCGACCCCATTGTGGTGGGAAAATGGGCCGAGGACCGGGGAATATCCTTTACCACTTACATGGATCTTTCCAATAATCCGGAGGTTGCGGAGCTGCTCAAAGAGGCGGTGGCCGACATCAATGAAAGAGCGGAGAAGGATCATTTTAGAATCAAACGCTTCGCCGTGTTGTACAAGCTGCTGGATATGGACGACGGCGAACTGACCAAGACAGGTAAAATTCGGCGCAAATTTGTCATGGAAAAATACAAAGACCTGTACGAAGCCCTTTACGATGAAAGTGTCAGTCAAAAGAAGGTCGAGGCCTTTTTCCAATATCAGGATGGCCAAACCACCACAGTGGAGGCTGAAATGTTATTTTATACGATGGAAGGGATTGCATGAGTTATTTTTTCCAACTGGTGATAAGTGGTGTGGTGGTGGGATCCATTTATGCGCTGTCGGCACTCGGTTTTGTGTTGATCTATAAGTCAAGCCGTGTACTGAACCTCGCCCATGGGCAGATCATCGCTGCCGGAGCCTTTATTACTTACGCCCTCACCGTGTGGGTGGGTATCCATATCGCGGCTTCGTTTTTAATGAGCATGGTTATCACCTTTTTTCTGGCCATGAGTGTAGAGCGGATTTTTTTACGCCGACTGATCGGTGAACCCATTATATCGGTCATTATGGTGACCATCGGTCTGATGTCCATCATTGACGGCATTATCTACATGACACCCTTTGGCGCGGAAAATTTTTCATTCCCGGAAGTTCTTCCCAAGGTACCGATCAGTTTCTGGGGCGTCTCCATTTCCTGGACCCAATTCGTGGGTGTGGTCATCACGTTTATAATGATCGGTGCCTTTACCTGGTTTTTCAAAGCCTCGACGGTGGGTATCTCCATGCGGGCGGTGTCGGATGACCAATTCGCCTCCATGTCCATTGGCATATCCGTACCCAAGGTGTTCGGCCTGGCCTGGGCTGCTGCCGGATTGAGCGCAGCGGCTGCCGGGGGCATTATCGGTAATATCACGGGACTGAATTTCGATGTCCTGCACTCTTTCGGCATCATTGTGTTTCCCGTTGTGATTGTGGGTGGACTGGATTCCATTTTTGGCGCCGTGGTCGCCGGCATTATCATGGGGCTGATCCAGCAGTTTGCCGCCGGTTACCTGGATGGCAACTGGGGACTGAACGGGACAGCAGACGTGCTGCCTTACATTATTCTTTTGATCATCCTGCTGATCAAACCCCATGGACTTTTTGGTATACACGAAATAGAGCGAGTTTAATCTATGTCTGAAAATCGATGGTTAGCCACGGGTAACTTCTTTACTTCCTACAAAGCGGAGCAGAGAATATTTTTGACGCACGTCGACCGCTTGATATTCGTCTGTTTCCTGGCATTGCTGTTTGCCTGGCCGCTGGTGTTCCAGGTCAGCAATAAATACATGCTGGTCATCGACAGCATTCTCATTGCGATTATTGCGGTTTACGGTTTGAACCTGCTCACCGGTTTTGCCGGCCTGATTTCCATCGGCCACGCTGCCTTTGTGGGAGTGGGCGCCTACAGCGTGGCGACCTTCGCCCGGATTCTGGGGGGCGACCACATGCTGTTGACCCATTACTGGCCGCTGATGATAATAATTGCCGGTTGTGTTGGAGCGGTTTTCGGCGCTATCGTGGGTTTGCCGTCCCTGCGGCTGAGACACCTTTACCTGGTGATTGCCACTCTTTCCTTCCAGATGATTTTTCAGTGGACCATCAACTTTTCGAGGTTTTATGACCAGGGGCAGAGTATTGCCATCGGTCGGGTGTTCTGGTTCACGGGCAAAGTGGTCCGCAAGCAGCACTATTTTTTCTGGTATTATGTCATTCTGGTCTTTGCGGTGATCCTGGGATTTACCGTTCGCAACCTGTTGCGCACCAAACAGGGTAGAAGTTTGGTGGCCGTGCGGGACAATGACCGGGCAGCCGATGCCATGGGTATACACCCCGGGTTTACCAAGGTGTACGCCTTTGCCCTGTCAGGCTTTTATGCGGGTGTAGCCGGGGCGTTACACGCCTACCTGTGGCGGGGGGTGGGATTCGAGTCCTTTACACTGCATCACTCTATTTCCTACCTGGCCATGGCCATCGTGGGTGGTTTGGGAACCCTGGTGGGGTCTATCGTGGGGCCGGTGGCCATCCTGATGCTGGATCTGCAGGTGGAAAACCTGGCCGAATTCGTGGGTCACTACCTCACGGCCATAGGGGATGTGGCCACGGCCTTGCGGCCGCTGTCTTTCGGCCTGGTTATCGTGCTATTCTTAATGTTCGAACCCCGGGGAATCGCCAACTGGTGGCGAATCATCCGTACCTATTTCAAGTTGTGGCCGTTCCGGTATTGATGGCCGGGTGCTGAAACATAATTTATCAGTTGTTTGACGTTCATTCGTTCGTAAATGGATAACAAAAAAAACGGGAGGAAGAAATGAAGAAAAAACAAGGAACAATTATTCTGGTTGCACTGTCTTTTTTGCTGGTTTTAGGATTTTCTACCCAGACTCTGGCGGGAGAAACCTATAAAATGGGTCTGTCCCTTGCTATTACCGGACCGACATCAGACGCGGGAAACCCCTATTCAAAGGGTGCTGAGGACTATGTTCGCTATGTCAATGACGAGAAGCTGCTGGGCGATGACAAGCTGGTCTGCTTTATCCGGGACGATGCGTATAAAACCGAAAACACCAAGCGAAACCTCGAGGATTTTCTGGATGAGGAGATCGTGTTTTATCTAAACTACTCCACAGGAAGCACCATGGCCTTGAAACAGGATTTTGAAGAGGAGAAGATTCCGGTCCTTCCGGCTTCGTTTCATGCCGGAAACCTGATCGATTCCAACTACATCTTTTTGCCCATTGCTTCCTATTCCAGCCAGGCAGTTGGTTTGGCCGAGTATGTGGCTGCCAATCACAAAGGTTCAGGAAAGCCCAAAGTGGCCTTGTTCCTGCATCCGTCGGCATTCGGGCGTGGACCCCTGGGCGATGTCAAAAAAGCGATAGACGTCGGTCTGGGCATTGAACTCGTGGAAGTGGTGGAGCATGGCAAGGACCTGGACAACACGGCCATGCTCAAACGTTTGAAAAGCAAGGGCGTGCAGTACGTGATCAGCCAGACGGTTCAGCCACCGGTGGCCACCATGCTCAAAGGGGCCCAGAGCCTGGGTATGATCGCCTCGACATACGGTGAGGCTGGTAAAATTACTTTCCTGGGATGTCACTATGCCGGCGGGCCGGACCTGGTCGGACTGGCTGGTTCGGCTGCTGAAAACTATTACTGGACCACCTCCTACAAGCTGATGACTGCCAAGGGCCCAGGAACGGAAGCACAGTTCGCCCTGGCCAAAAGGTATGGACGGGATGATAAGCTGGCCAACTCCCCGAACTACACCAATGGTATCATGGTAGTTCAGGTTGCCGTAGAAGCCATGCGTCGGGCTAAAACCAAGGGCAAAAAAATTACCCGTGCGAATCTGTACGAAGAGATGTTGGCAATGAACGGTTACAATGCCTATTATCCATTGACGACGGTCGGTCCGGTCACCTTTTCGAAAACAGACCGGGAGGGTGTGGACACCCTACAGCTTTATGTGGCCAAGGGCGGTGTGTTCTATGGAGTCGGTCTGCCGTTTGTCTCGGAATATGTCAAGAAGATCAAATAATAATAACATTGCTTTGCGTTGTTATAGGGCGCAGCGTTGCTGCTTTAACTAAGGGAGGAGGGTGGTCGATGACGATCCTCCTTCCTTAAAAAGAATAGTTATGGAAAACCAAAAAACAAACGGTAAGCTGTTAGAGGTCAACAACATCGAAGTCGTCTACAACGACATCGTCCAGGTCCTGCGCGGCGTCAGTCTGAGCGTGACTGAAGGCGGCATCGTCTCGCTGCTGGGGACCAACGGGGCCGGGAAGACGACCACGCTGAGGGCTATCAGCGGGCTGCTCAAGCCGGAAAACGGCTTCATCAAGGACGGCTATATCAAATTCGAAGGAAATGAAATCACCAATATCCTGGGTACACACGTCGTCAAACTGGGCGCTGTCATGGTGCCGGAAGGACGCCGTGTGTTCAAGCACCTGACGGTGGACGAGAACATCCGCGTGGGTTCCATTACCCGCAAGGACGGTTCTCAGAGTATCCGCAAAGACCAGGAGCTTATGTACGACCACTTCCCACGACTGTCCAGGGTCACCAATCGCCTGGCGGGCTATTGTTCGGGTGGCGAGCAGCAGATGATCGCTATTGCCAGGGCATTGATGTCATCACCCAAAATGCTCATGCTGGACGAACCGTCTCTTGGCTTGGCTCCTTTGCTGGTTAAGGAAATATTCGAGAATATCAAGCTGATTAACCGGGAGATGAAAACCACTCTGCTGATCGTAGAACAGAATGCCAAGATTGCGCTGGATATTTCGACCTATGCCTATATCATGGAAACCGGCAAGATTGTCCTGGAGGGCCCTTCGGATGAATTGAAAAACAATCCGGATGTCAAGGAATTTTATATGGGTGTCACCCAGGGCGGTGGACGGAAATCATTCAAGGACGTCAAGTCCTACAAGCGGCGCAAACGCTGGATGTAATAAATTTTTACTGCCAGAATTTTCAGGCAGTAAAAATTGTTTCAATTTAGAAGTTCCGGTTTGTCCGGATTAGGAGAAGTCCATGAAATTAGTAGCAGCTTATAATGGTACGGATGAGTCAAAGCTAGCCTTGGATCTCGCTAAAAAGCATGCCAAAATTTTCAACGCCAAACTCCTGGTCATTTCATCGAGCGAAGGCGGTAAAGGGGAAAAGCCTGAAAAAATTGCCAAAATTGAGCTGGAGCTGGATCAGATTAAGAAAGATTTCGAACGGGAAGGGATCGACGGTGAAGTGGATCAGCTCGCCCGAGGGTTTTCCCCCGGGGAGGACCTGGTCATGTTTGCCGAAGAAAACGATATTGACCAGATTTATGTGGGCATCCGGAAAAAATCGCGCACCAGCAAACTCATCCTGGGGTCGACAGCGCAATACATTATCCTGAAGGCGTCTTGCCCCGTCATTTCGGTCAAATAATAACCTTGCTGCGCGATGTTATCTGATGCGGCTGCGCCGCTATTTCACCAGAATTGAACACACTCCACAGAACAGCCTCCATAAACCAGCTACCTATTCACGCCTGACGACAATGAAGGAGATTTTTGACTATGGGACTGTACGATTTTACATTTTATGACCTGATCGACCGCAATGCTCGTTCGTTCAACAACCGGCCGGCCTGGCTGGAGGCGGATGACGGAAGGTCGCTGACCTTCGGACAGTTCAAGGAGGCCGTGGACCGGTTTGCCAGTGGCCTGCAGCAAGCCGGGATAAAAAAGGGCGACCGGATCGGTGTGATCGGAAAGAACAGCCTGGAGTATTTTCTTCTGTACGGCGCAGCTTCAGCATTGGGGGCCATCGTGCTGCCCGTAAACTGGCGTTTGTCGGCCGATGAAGTCATCTTCAACCTGAATGATTGTGAACCCGTGGTCCTTTTTGTTGGTAGAGAACACGCGGAACTGATCGTGAATGGCAAAGACAAGCTCGGTTCTGTAAATCAAATTTATAATCTTGAAATCAATAGCGGTGAGTTCTGTGGGATCGAAACACTGCTGGACAATCAAGGCCTGTTCGAGCCGGCCGATGTCTCCGCAGACGACGGATTCGTCATCATCCATACGGCCGCTGTCGCCGGGAGACCGCGCGGTGCTCTTTTGAGTCACGGCAACCTGTTGTGTGCAAACCTGGTGCTGAATTACGGTTTCAATCTAAGTTCAGAGGATGTCCATCTCAACCTGTTACCGCTCTTTCATGTTGGTGGCCTGTTCATGGCCACCAACAGTTTCCAGGCCGGCGCGCAAAATATCAATATGCGCAAATTCGATGCTGAAAAGGCCGTTGACCTGATCGAAAGATTCAAGGTTTCCATCCTGTTTGATTTTTCACCTATCCTGTCCGCTATTCTGGATGCCGGGGAAAAGACCGGCAAGGAGATCGGTTCCCTGAGAGCGGTCGTGGGCCTTGATACACCTGAAACCATCGAAGCCTATCAGAAGCGAACCGGCGGTACGTTTTACAGTCTGTTCGGCCAGACAGAGACGTCGTGTGTTGTCACCATGGGCCCCTACAGCGACAGACCAGGCTCTGCAGGGCGACCGGTATCCCTTGCCATGGTACAACTTCTGGACGATAATGACGCACCCGTCCCCCAGGGAGACGTCGGTGAAATTGCCGTTAAAGGACCCATGGTGTTTCAGGGGTACTGGAACCTGCCGGAAGATACGGCAGCGACCTTTCGCAACGGCTGGCACCACACTGGTGATCTGGGTCGTCTTGACGCGGATGGCTATCTCTGGTATTCCGGGCGTAAACCAGAGAAGGAACTGATCAAACCCGGTGGAGAAAACGTCTACCCCGCCGAAGTCGAGAAGGTGATTCTGGAGCATCCGGCTGTGGAAAAAACAACCGTGATCGGTATCCCGGATGCTAAATGGAAAGAAGCCATCAAGGCGGTTTGCCAGCTCAAATCCGGCCAGAACCTTACGCCCGAGGCCTTGATCCAGTTTGTGGGAGAACGGATCGCCCGGTTCAAAAAGCCGCAGTATGTCGAATTTGTTGCCGAGATGCCTCTGACGGCGGCGGGTGAAATCGATCGGCAGAAGGTTAAGGAACTATACGG
>JAOZSO010000178.1:0-6826 GCA_029939655.1 Desulfobacterales bacterium | reverse complement strand
GCCACGGATGTATTTATGCGTCGTGATTGATTTGAATGCGCCGACAATATCCCCCAATCCCGTTGTAGGGGCAGGCCTTGTGTCTGCCCGTTTTGGCGAATCGATTTCGGTTGTTCGGGCACCCACAAGGGGCGCCCCTACAATGGAAATAATACCGTGGATGTGATTTGGCATTATTATATATTCGACCAATTCGATATTTGAAAACCGATGGGACAATTCATTCCAAATGGTTACCACCATCCACCCTATGATTTTAAAAGATGTATCTGTCCTGTTCGGACAGCATCGATGAGAAGCTTTCCTGTCAATAGTGCTTTCCCAACTTTGCCTTTTTTCTTGTCCATTATGATGTCATAAAGTTCTTCACGTGTTTGTGGCGGCATTACTTCGGTGTTTTTTTTCAAAAGGGATATAGCTTCTGTCGGACAACTGGAGATGCAAACCCCGCATCCAAGACAACGATCCAGGTTGACGACTGCGTATTGCTCCTTTTCAGAAACGTTCACCGCACCGACCTGACAGCTTTCTTCGCAATTTCCACACCCCTCGCATGCTTCTGGCTCCACAACAGCTTGAAAATTTGAAGCCCAAAAATCCAATGGTTTAGGGAGGCTCTTGTGAATGCTCAACATCCCACAGCAGCACCCACAACACGAACAGATGAACTCGGCTTTGCGGGTATTTGACGGTTGAAGAACCAATCCTTCCGCTTGATTCTGTTTTATAATCGACAGCGCTTCCGCTCTGCTGATTGTCCTGCCGATATTGCTTGCCTGGAGCATCTCGGCCATGCCATCGATGGCGAGACAGGTTTCTTTACGATCCGTAACGTTGCATGCCCCGCCCTCCAACGATTTCTTCTTTCGGCAAATGCATTCTATGATGACAAAAGGTTCTTTTGCCTGTTGCAGCAGGGTCGTTACTTCATCAAACGTGCTCACATTATGCTGGGGAAGGATACTTTCAGAGACTGGTATGGTACGCATTTGCGGGAGTTCCGTACTTAAAAATTCGATACCAAAATTCCTGTCGGACGTATAGGCTTTGAAGTTTTTTATAAATTCAGGCGTCAGTCGTTCAAGTTGAAATTCATACATCCCTACCACAAGAGGTGCAGTGCAATAATGCTTTTTGCCATTTTTAACTCTGAACTCAATTCCCCCCTTTTTCTGAATGCGATCAAGATGCGCTTCCAATTCCTCGGGTGATTCCACCAGATGTTCGACTCTGCTATAAATAGTGTTAAGAGGTTCAAATTTGTAGTTAATAGCGATGGCAATCTCAGCCTCGGCAAACGTAAAAATGTGCTTCAATATTTTTATCTCGGCGCCTGACTTCGTAGCTGGAAAACCCACAGCTTGGGAATTCAGGTGCTTTTGCAGGTTGGCATAAACCTGATCCGTATTATCCACCCGGTACCTCCTTCGTAAATAAAAGCGCATACCGATCAACCCCAAAAGTCCTCCAGCACCTGCGAGATATCGCCTGGATCGTGAACACCGGTGGGGTTCCAATCGTCCGGAAACATGGATTGGTAGTTCCGGGATGCAAAGCGGCGATCGATGAGCAGAACCACCCCGCGGTCGGTTTCAGAACGGATCACCCTGCCGGAGGCCTGGAGGACCTTGTTGAACCCCGGAAAAATATATGCAAATTCATACCCGGCATCGTATTGCTCGGCAAAATATGCATTGATGAGTTCCCTTTCCAGATTGGGCGGCGGCATCCCCACCCCCACGACAGCGGCACCGGTAAGACGATCTCCCACGAGGTCGATCCCTTCTCCGAACACGCCTCCCATGACAGCAAACCCCACCAGCGTCGATGAATTATGACGGCTGAACTTTTGCAGGAAATGCTCCCGGTCAACCTCGGTCAGACGGGGCGTCTGGACAAGCGTTTCGAATTCCGGGAAAAGGGTTTCGAAAGATCTGACCACCATGGTCATGTAGCTGTAGGAAGGAAAAAATATCAGGTAGTTGCCGATCTTTTGCGAGACCAGAGACCGAACCAGGCCCGCCACCATTTCCTTGGTGTTGCGACGGTTCCTGAAAAGCGTTGATACATTGGAAACCATGACACACAAATTTTCCCGGGGGAAAGGGGATGCCAGGACCAGTCCGGATGACGCCTCCCCGCACCCGAACGTTTTCTGGAAGTATTCGGTGGGTGTCAATGTGGCGGAAAAAAAAATGGTAGCCCGGCCTTTCTCCAACACCCTGCTTAATGAGCTCGAAGGATCGATACAGAAGAGCCGGACCCTGAAATCTTTTGCGAACCTTTCACAGCAGACCGCGTAGGATGCGTCGAACAGTTCCGTAACTTTCAGAAATCGGGTAACGCCAAAGTAAAGTTCGAGGAGTATTTCACGAAAGGATGCATCCCTGTTGAGTACCAGCCATTTTTCACATGCCTTGACAAAATCGCTCAACGCCACCCACAGATCCTCCGGCAGCTCCGTTTCTGCAAATGCCTGCGCTTTGTCCGGGCTGGCTTTCATGAACCGAAGTAACCGTTTGTTGACTTTGTCCAGGGCGCTATATACCTCGGGAAGCGCTTTCTTGATCCGGCGCCTGAGGTCCAGAAATGCCTGCTTCCGGATTTCAGCCGAAAACATCTCACGGGACCGATCGACCAGGTTGTGAGCTTCGTCCACGAGAAACAGGTATGCCTCACGCGGTCGGGAAAGAAAACGTCTCAGGTTTGCCTGGGGATCGAACACGTAGTTGTAATCACAGATGATGCAATCCGCCAGATCAGACAGCTCCATGGACAGTTCGAACGGGCACACCATATATTTCCTGGCGATCTTTTCCATGACATCTCTGCTGAGGCAATCAATTTCGAGGGCACTGGTGATGGCTTCGTCGATGCGGTCATGATACCCTTTCGCAAATTCACATTCGTCCCGGTTGCACTCGGCAGCGGCATCGAAACAAATTTTTTCCTTTGCCGTCAGGGTAACCGTTTTCAGGCGAAGCCCCTGATCCATGAGAATACCAAATGCCTCCTCCGCCACCTGTTTACCGGTAGACCGGGCCGTCAGGTAGAACATCCGATCGATCTTCCCTTGGGAAAGCGTTTTCAGTGCGGGCAGGATTACTGCCATGGTTTTGCCGATGCCCGTGGGAGCCTGCACGAGAAGCTGATCTCCGTCTACGATGGCCTGGTAGACCTCTTCCATCATATGCTGCTGCCCACGCCGGCATTCCTCAAATGGAAATTTGAGGGAGCCGATCGACTGGTCACGCAGGGTCTGAAAGTGTTGGATGCCTTCAGTACGCCGAACCAGACGCAATATCAATGGGGCAACAAATTCTTCGAGGACTGTCCGGCTGAACGTGCGCTGTATCTCCCATGTGACCTTCGAATGTAGCTGGGCATAGGTCAGACAGGTGTCAACTGATTCGAGTTCATATTCCATGCTGATCATGTACGCATAGAGCTTCAACTGGGCCCAGTGGTGCGGATTATCCGCATCTCCAGATTCCTTTGGATTTTGGATGGTCGTCTTGATCTCCTCCAGAACGATACGATCCGGATACCGGAAGATGCCGTCGATTCTGCCTGAAATATGGATCGCCCAGGGACCGGATTCACAGATGTGAGAAATGACGACCTCGGATTCATAGGCCTCCGGCCGCGATTGCTGGATTCTCTGGTGAAGGGCGATGGCCGCCGTAGCCCGATCCGGAATGAAAACACCACTTGTGAGGTCACCGACCCGTACAAAACGTTCCACAAGATCTCTCACGGAAATATGTATGACTGTATTTTTGGGGTTCATTGGGTTTGTTGAGTTTGTTGGGTTTGTTGGGTTTGTTGGGTTTATTGGGTTCAAAGTGCTTGGAAGCTAGGATGCCAGGAAGCTGGGATGCTGCTCTCAGTTCAACATTGAACCTAAAACCTAACACCTAAAACTTAAAACTGTCTGGTTTCTCCTTGAACCAGCTGTTTATACGCTTTCTCTCTTTTTATCAACCCGATTCACCGGCGCAAGCGCTGCCACGTGATCCACCGTCAGGGTGGTTGCCCCCCAGTCAACTTCCACCGTTCCTTCCAGCACATACGGCCGGTTCCGGTCAACCATGTGGCAGAACCGCTCATAGGCCTTGGGAAAAAATGTGGTTTCCACAATACCGGTCTCGTCTTCGAACGTCAAAAACTCCATGGTATCCCCGTGCTTGGTCTGAACCCGTTTCCCTGTCACGAGCCAGCCGGCAAACCGAATCCGCTTGCCGATGAAATGACTCAGCTGAACCGCCTGAACAGGACCAAGTCGCCCAAGCTCTTTCCGGTAAAGTGTCATGGGGTGGCGATCACACAAAAAACCGAGAACCATAAATTCTCGTCGCAGGCTTTCCAGCTCGTCTGTGTCCGGAAGGTGGGGAGGCGGCAGATATCCCTCTGTGTCGTTGAACAGGCTCCGGCTTCTCGATACCACGGATCGGTCTTTTTGCCATTGCGCCAGCTCCCACATGAGCCCTGCCCGGTTTCCGGCCTTGCAAAAAACATCCAGAGCGCCACAGTTGATCAGTGCCCGTGTTTCCGAATCATCCGGCCGAACCCGCTGCAGCATATCCTGAAAACTTTGAAAAACTGTCTTTCGTCTCTCGGACACGATCAATTCCCGTCGTTTTTTCGAAAGCCCTTTGATGGAAAACAGCCCCACACGCACCGATAGATCGCTCCCCTTCCAGACAATGTCACTGCAATGGATATCCGGCGGGAGAATGGCGAGCCCCATGCGACGGGTTTCGGAAACATAGGCAAAGGTGCTATAGAAACCGCCCTGATTGCTGATGACGGCCGCCATGAACTCTGCCGGGAACTTCACCCTGAGATACGCCGCCTGAAAGGATACACGGGCATAGGACGCGCTGTGGGGTTTGCAGAAAGAATACCCGCCAAAGCTCATGATCATTTCCCAGGCTGCGGATATTTTTTTCCGGGGCACACCCCGGGATGCAGCCCCTGTGAAAAAGCGATCATGATAATCTCGCAGCTTGTGCTCACGATCCTTTTTGGACAATATCTTGCGCAAGCCATCTGCCTCGGCATGCGAAAAACCCGCGATGGATACCGCAGCCCGGGAAACATCCTCCTGGTAGACCATAATCCCGAAGGTCTCGTCCAGAACGTCACCCAGCAACGGATGAATCGGATCCCAACTGCCCCCGTGCAGACGCCGAATATACTCCTGAATGAACTTATTGGCAGCCGGGCGGATGATACTGCTGTGAATGACCAGGTGCTCGAAATCCCCCACGCCTGATTTCTTCTGCAGAAGACGCATGGCCGGACTTTCGATATAGAAACATCCCATGGTATGGCCGTGGGCGATGGCCTCCTGTGTGGCAAAGTCGTCCTCCGGTTCCCAGCGGGACTCGTCAAGGGCGCCCCCATTCCGGTGGACACTTTGCACGGCATCGCGGATAACGCCAAGGCTCCGGTTCCCCAGAAGATCGATTTTAACCAGGCCGGCTGTCTCTGTACCGTCTTTTTCCCATTGAAGAATGGGCACTCCTTTGGGAGCCATCTCCAACGGCACATAGGTATCGATGGGGTCCGGCGTAATCACCACGCCTCCGGGGTGAACCGAAAGATAGCGTGGAATGCCTGTAATTCTGTGTGCCAGACGAATGATCCGGGGCCAGGGATCTGGATAGTCCATGTTTTTGAGCTCCGGAAGCTTCCGGAGCTTTGTTTCGAGCATCGCATCGGTTTTTTCCGTCCGAAAATGAAAAGGCAGCCGTTTCGTCAGGGCGTCGATCTCCCTGTCCGGCAACCCAAAGACCTTGGCGACCTCACGCAATGCCATGCGTGGCTGGAAAAAAACATGGTTCGATACCATCGCGACACGGCCGCTGTATTTCGCCAGAACCCTGTCCAGAACAGCATCCCGTTCATCCCACGCAAAGTCCACGTCAAGATCCGGCGGGTCGCTCCGCCCGGGATTTAAAAACCGTTCAAAATAGAGATTGTGCTTGAGAGGACAGACATTGGTGATACCGAGGCAATATGCGATGATGGAGGCTGCTCCCGAGCCTCGGCCACAGGTGCGCGGGCTGTGCTTGACGATATCGCGGACGATCAGAAAATAAGCGGGAAACCCCATGTCATCCACGATCCGCAGCTCGTTTTCGATTCGTTCGACAACCGGCTCTGCCAGTTCCCTGCCGTAGCGTTCCATTGCTCCTTTGTAAACCGCATCCCGCAGACAGGCGGTGGTTGACCTGCCCTTATGGTCCTGCCACGGCGGCATGACCGTACCGAAGGAGGGTCCGGTAAAAGTCAACCGTGCGGCAATTTTCCAGGTTGCCCGGATGGCTTCCGGACATATGGCGAACCGTGTGGCATATGTTTCAGGGGATGCCAGCCATGCGTCGTTCGGGGCAACATCTCTCGATTTTAGCCGGGACAGGGTCGTGTTCTTATCGATCGCCCTGAGAAGCCGGTGAATTGGCACGTCTTCGGAAGACAGAAAGAAGCTGCTCGGGGTCGCAACCAGGGGGACTTTCAGATGATCGGCCATACAACAAAGCGGATGGCTGCCTAAAAGCGGCCTGCGCGGCATGTGAGCCGCCACCCAAACACCGGCGTCATGCCATGCTTTCATAAGTCCGGGGTTCGTAACAAGAAAGCACAATCCCCGGGCATGTGCCATGACCACTTCTTTAATATTAAAATCTGCGTTCAAGTGGCGCTGCGTCAGGATGCGGCATAGATTGCCGTACCCAGCAGCGTTTTCAACCAGACAAACCACCCGTCTCTCTGAATGCGGATCGGTCAGTTCTGCACCGACAATGGGCTGGAGTCCCTC
>JAOZSO010000177.1:0-6847 GCA_029939655.1 Desulfobacterales bacterium | reverse complement strand
ATACTATCAGCCTGCAGTGTCCGGACAGCCACAATCTTGTAACAATTAAACTTGAAAGATCGAAACGATAATCCATTACCGCATGTTTGTAACCATCTATCTTATTATGCTGCGGGCCTAACGGCGCCTAACGATCTCAGACAGTTGCCCGACTTTAAAACGAACCCCCGCAGACCTTTGTACGTGGTATCGCTTGGGAAAAATAAGGGACGCTCCTTTGATTATAAGTTTCGTTTCTTTCGAATGTTTTTCAACCGCCAGTTTCCGTTTAACCCATGTTGTGCACGGTTAGGCTCAAAGCTTTCTTCATTCCACCATGGGCCAGATCCAGCAAATGCCTGTGATGGGTGAAAAAGATCACCTGGGTTTTTTCAGAAAGGTCGGCCAGTACTTCAAGCGTGGCCAGAGCCCTTTTATCGTCAAACCGCAACAGGATATCATCTACCACAAAAGGTAGAGGTTCGTTATTTTCCAGAAATTGTTCCAGGCTGGCAAGTCTGAGAGCCAGGTATAACTGGTCGGCTGTGCCGTCGCTCATGCCGGTCACCATAACCGGCTGTCCACTTTCCGGTCGAATGCCCACCAGGATCGGGGTGCCCTTGTCGTCATAGTCAGCACGCACGCCGCTGAAAGAGCCAATTGTCATCTGTGAAAACAGTTCGCTCGCCCGTTGGATCAATGGTCCCTGGTGTTTTTCCCGGTATTGCTCTATGGTACGGGCAAGAATGACGGAGGCGATTTTCATTCGGGCATATGTTTCCACATCTGATTCCAGGCTTGCCATAAGCCGTTCGGCTTTTTCTGCGTGACCGGCAGCCTCGGCACTCCCATCCATCCGCTTTAACTCCGCATTCTCGGTTCCTATGGCCTGGTCCAGTTCAGACCGTTCCGATTCCAGTGCCTTGATATCGCTCTCCAGACGTTCCAACTCCGGGGAAACGCTATCAGCTTCTATGGTTGAAGCGTCGGCAATAAATTCCGCCACTGTTGCGCCGGCGCTGAGGTCCCGAATACGTGCCTCTATCTCCTCAAGGTCTTTGACTTTCTGCCGGCGGATATTTGAACGTTTTTCTACCTGTTCCAAATCTTCAGCGCTTTTACAGCGTGCCTCGTGGCAGATGGATTCCATTAACGTGGATGTGTCGGCAATTCTTTTTTGGGCAACTTGCCGTTCTTCTGTGGTCTTAATTATTTGTTTGTCCAGGCTTTTTCGTTTTGACTGCGATTCTCTTGCAAGGGTGAGTCTGGCGTTGAGAAGCTCGGCAGCCCTTTCCGGCATTTCATCTTTAAGGTCTGAGGCAACGTTGTCCACAAGGTAATTCACCTGTTTCCGGAAAGCATCGGTGTCACGATCGATGCCCTCAATACGCTTTCTCAGAACATCGGCTTCGTCCATCAGCACCTTTGCTTCGCGAATACTGTCGATCACCACCATGGCAGCTGCAGGGCTTACTTCGGCATCCAGACCTATTTTTTCGACGTTTTTACCCCACCTTATCTTCCATTGCTCAAGATCGCTTTCTATATTGGCAATGGTTGCTTTGATATCCTTCTTTTCGTTCAGCTGACCGATGTGTTCTTTATCGATGGATGTGATCTGCATCTTCAGGGATTCGTTAGAGTCAACATGCGTTTTTGCAACGCCGATCAATTGCAAAAGGCTAAGGTTCTTGTCAATTGGGTACCCGGTTTCCTTAAGGTCCTGAGTGATCCGGGTTTTCAACATACCGGCTTCCGAATTCATGCCGTCGATCCTAGCCTGCTCAGAACGAAGGTCCGCCAGTTTGTCGCGGATGGCCGAAACCTCCGATAACCAAGCGTGCATCTCTTTAGGAGAGAGGGGTTGAATGCCGCTGGGTTCCCACAACTTCTGCCACGCTTCACGTATTTCAGTCTGTTTGGCCTTTGAGGTTTTGAACTTTTCATCATGAAGCTTCTTGTTTTTTTGACACAAGTGTTTTCGGGCTTCAAGCATACCCTTTTTGCTGACCTGCTCGGCCTCTCTCCTGAGTCGGTCGGCAATGTTGTCCGCCTCTTCAACACTTATCTCAAAAGCGTCCGGCAGATTGGATGAATTGCCAATTTGCTTGGCAAATGTATCTATTTCTTCGAGTGGCGGTTCGCCGCCTTCCAGTTTTTCCCGAATCAAACCCCAGCCATTTTCGCGAATGATTCGGGCCGTTTCCAAATCGGTTTCGGTGGGGACATCATGGGAAAGCGCGATAGCATTCAGATCGGCTTCGATCTGAAACATTTCCTTTTCAATTGTTTGCCGGTTTTCCTCCAGCTTATCTTGTGCATGAGAAAAGTGGCTGAATTGTGTTTCGAATCGATCAACACTTTCCTTTGAAGGGAAAGGAAGGGCATCAATGTTTTCAAGCGACCCGGACCAAATGGGTAATTGCTTAATGGCAATGTTCAATGATTGTTTTCGACTTTCCCTTTCGGCTTGAGTTTGTGAGATCTGCTTTTCCAGGGGCCCGGCGTCCTGGGCTGTTTGCAAGGCGATTATTAATGAAGCCATGTCCGAAGGTGAGGCCAACCCTTTTTTTTGATCCGACAGGGTGCTGATTTGTGTCTCTATCTTACGGTATTGCTCCCGGGCTGTATCAAGTCGTGTGGTCAGGCGTTCGAAACGTATGCCCATATCCTGAATTTCTCCCACAACAGAGGGAGGAAGCTTTAGGCTTTTGCCGCGGTCGGATAGGGCGGTTGACCTGATTGCCGCAAGTTTGTCCGAGGCCTGTTTTTTTAGAGCCCGCATCATGCCTTCTCGATCCGGCCTGTCCTTCCGGCCTTTTCGGCAGGCTCCCAGTTCCTGCTGGAGTTCCTCTATGCTTGTCTCGTGCTGGAGCAGTCCCACCGGTATTGATAAAGCATCTATTTGTTCCTGTAACACCTGGATGGTTGCACAGATCCGGTCAAAATCATTGGTGGCAATCTTTAAATCATTCTCAATGGCTCGACGTCTATCCCCGAAGTCTTCCGGTAGTTCCGGCACACCATTGTAATCCGGCAGTTCCTTTTCGATCTCTTTTTTCCGGGCAATCATGGGCAACGCCTTCCAGATGCGCTCCAACTTGTTGCTTTCCTGCTTCAGCTGCCCTGATTTCTGCTGCAATTGACCTAGTTTGTGTTTGGCGTCGTGAAGGTTTTTGTGGTGAAGCTTCCATGTTTTTCCCGGAAGCAGTGCATCTTTCTGGCTTTTCCTGGCTATTTTCAGGGATGATAGGGTGCTGTTGATGTGGGGTTTTGAACCGCTGGGTTTGAAGAGATCTTCACATACCTGCTCCAGTTTTTTCTGGAGACTCTGAAGCCGTACGAGGCCAGCACCGGCGGCAAACAGGGCCTGACCTACGCTGCCACCCCCGGTGACAATTTCCTGCCCCCCGGCAATCAAGTCATCGTGTCCAATGGCAAACATTTGTTTGAAGTGATCCTGGCCAACACCGCCAAGAAACGATACAAGCGTCTCTTCGTCTAAAACCGTTTCATCGTCCGAACCACGCAGTGTCTTTACATTTCCCTTGCGCCGGATGAATTCGATTTCTGTACCATCACCCTTCACCAACCGGGCACCGATACGCAGGCTGGGATTCGGGTGCAGAAAGCTGTACGATGTGCGGACGGGGATCCCGAAAAGCATGTATCGAAAAGCCGAGAGGGCACAGCTCTTGCCCGCCTCATTGGGACCGTACACCATGTGGAAATCTGTATCACCACGTGAAAAATCAAGCGACGATTTCGTAAACGGACCAAAAGCGACAAGCTGCATACGGCTGATTTTCATGATCCGGAAGCTTCCCCTTTCAATCCCTGTTCGAGCACTGCGTGCGCCTGCTCGACAATCCGACTGATTGTCTGTGGATTTCCAGGATCAATCGCCTCTTCGCCCTGTTTGTACTCGGCCGGAAGTTTCCGAAAAAGGCCTTCCAATTCGTTGCCGAGGGCCAGCAGACTGTCTTCATCCGTTTTAATATCTGCCACAAGCCGCTTCAGTTCCAGTATGGGACCGGATTCCGTGGGTTTTTCTTTTCCCCTGGTACCGGGTCGCGTGGAAACACTTACTTTTTCGATCCACGCTCGCTCACCGAAATTGGAGATCGCTGCAGCCCGAACCGCCTCTTTCCAATATACCGGATCACCACTGATAAGCGTGTGGGCTGACGTTTTTCCCGTAAAAACCACCCGGGCAATGACCGGCAGCGGTTCGTGCAAAATCACTTGCTTTTCCATGACATCCACAAACAGAGAGAGGCAGGCCTGCTTTGTTTCAGCACTGTTTAGATCTATATTCAGAAGCTCCCAGCGAATCACATCAAGGGGATATTGAACAACTTCGGGACCGGTTCCTTCAGCTATCGTGACCAACACGCATCCTTTGATGCCGGTTTCTTTGATGTGGCGACCCTGAGTACAGCCCGGGAAAACAATGGGTGGATCCTCACAAACCATCTCATATTGATGCACGTGACCCAGAGCCCAGTAATCATAGCCTTTGTTTTTGAGGTCATCCAAAGCACAGGGAGCGTAGTTTTCGTGTCCCTCCCTTCCGGTAAGGCTGGTGTGCAACAATCCGATATTGAAATATTCCGGGATAGGTTCCGGATAAGAAAGGGCTAAATTATCTATAACCGCTGCTGTTGAAAAGCTCTGGCCATGGACAGCCACTTTAAGATGATCCAATCTTTTTGTTTCCGGCTTCAAGTGGGAAAAATGATGGACGTTGTCCGGGTATGGCAGGGAACGGGTCATTTGGCCGGTGGCATCGTGGTTACCGGAAATGAGAAAAACAGCGATGCTGCGTGCCTTCAATCGGCTGATTTGTGCGATGAAATAAAGCCCTGTATTATAATCTTTCCAGCTGCCGTCAAACAAATCACCGGCAATCAAAACGAAATCAACGGATTCATCTATGGCAAGATCGATCAAATTCTCGAAAGCACGTCGGGATGCCTGACGGATTTCTTCGGCCGGCGCGCCCTCATACGCTTCCAAGCGATGAAGCGGGCTATCCAGGTGGACATCGGCTGCGTGAATGAATTTAATCATGACTTATCTGTAATCCTTTCTGGAATCATACACTTGAAAGCATAGCAACCCCTGGTTCAGCAAAGGCATACCCCAACAGGAAAATAGATTAAAAACGAAATGCGATACCGAAATAGTACTGCAAGCCTTCGATGTCAACATTTCCTGCCGTATCGTCAAAGCTCAGTGTCGTTTCGTTAATTCGGGCTCCCATATTTAGCCCGAATTGTTCCGATAAAAAGATATCAATACCTGCTCGAGCATATAAACCGGCGCCAAACTCGATTTCTGAATTAGAGTTAACTTCTTCGGAATCCGATTTTTTTGGGTCGGTCGACTGCATTCCCCAGATAAGCAAGGGGCCGGCACCCACATATAGGCGAAGCCATTTTGATGGTTCAAGGCCGAGATACCCGCCGAAAAAATAGTCCATCATAAAGAAGTCGACTTCCGCCGCAACCGCAACCGTGCCGCCGTTTCTTCCGGAAGATGCGCGAAAATGTTTAACATTGCTGTCAATGCTGAAAATGGCGCCGGTTTCGATGCCATACTTTAGTAGACCCCCGCCGTATGGGCTTTGCGCATCAGCACCGAAAATATTGATGTCGAAGTCATTTCCCTCAATGTCCGAATTATTATTCGGAATGATCATCTTACCGTAGAAAGCATGCCCGGTTAATGGCCCTATTGCCTCTTGCGACAGCACCTTGCCTGCCGGTAGCAGGCACATAGCTGTGCCGATAATCAGACCTAAGATGAGCGTTTCAACTTTTAAGAATACGGGATATAGAAATAATTTCAAAGGATAAGGGGTCAAGTCTGCTCTTGACTCTTAGTCAATTGTTTTTCCATCTTATTGACACGCATTTTGAGTTTCAAGTCATTTTGCATCCGAGTTTTCAACCGCTCGATTATACTGCTTACGGAACTGTATTTATCCATCTCAAAGACTTTCCCTATTTCTTTGAGCCTGTCACGACGCAATTTGCGCATCAGATAGATTGCCACGCATCTGGGTTCATTAAAGTTTCCTCTTTTAGATGTAAGCAGATCCTTGCGTTTTATGTTATAGTAATCGCACACGCTACGAATAATCCCTTCAGAATCAACGTTCAGCTCTCTTATTTGCGGCATTTCATCACTGCCTTTAAGATCTCTATACGTGGTTTTTACCCAATCTATAAACTCCTGGGGGCCAAGCAAAGATGGCCATTTTTTTCGCTCCATGTTCCGTAATAGTTTATCATCCTCATCGATGGCCACGAATCGCCGGTATGAGCTTATTCGAGCCTTTTTATCACCGGACAAAAGGTCTAAAATGAATTCTTTATGAAGCCAGTTCCATTTTTTTGCAATTGATAGATAAGCCTTGTGGCTGCTCCAGATATAAGTATCCATATCTTCGACCAATCCAGCTTTTAACGGGTTTCGATGGATGTAACGTACTAACTGAAGAAGGTAACTGTCGCCGTGGACCAGAATGGATTTGTATCGGCCGCGAAAAAGCTGACCATCATGATGGTGTCGACTATTGAAGCGCTGAGTATATACGCCACTTACGTGCCGCATGGCTCGAGAAATATTCGCGTCCGGCGTCTGGATAAGCATGTGGTAGTGGTTTGGCATCAGGGAGTATGCGGCGATTCGAATATTCCACGCCTCCGAAGTTTCCTGAAGCAACTCAACAAACACCTTGTAATCAAGTTTATCTAAAAATATATACTCTGCTCTGCGTCCTCGGTTCATGACATGATACCAAGCACCGGGATATGCTATTCTAAGAGGTCGAGACATGGATTGATGCCTATCATCACAG
>JAOZSO010000176.1:0-6946 GCA_029939655.1 Desulfobacterales bacterium | reverse complement strand
TGACCAGGCCGGTCTGCAGAGAAGTGTATAGTTCACCCCAGTCTGTCGGGGTAACGGTAAAACCAAACTCTTTATAGATATCTACAAATAGCGGATTCTGCATGCAACGAAGTTTAACCCCTTTTGCATCCTCTATTTTGGTAATGGGTGTAGTACTGGCTATGGCAAAACCATTGCAATCCGAGTATATACCCAACGCTATTAATCCTGTGGCTTTACTGATTTTCCTTAGGATCTCATTTACAACTCCTGAACGCCTTGCAACTTTATAGTGCTCCATACTTTTAAAGAGATAGGGCAACTGCAGGAATTGGACATCCGGGTAATATCCAGCTATATGACCTGCGCTTGTTGCTCCGATATTCACACTACCCATCTTTAGAAACTCGATAGCCTCTTCCTCACTAGTGGTCAGAGTCCCTGGAAATATCTTTACTTTGATTGCCCCGCCCATTTTCCCCTCGACCATATCCCTGAAAGTCTCGGCAAGAAGTTGATCTGCATCGAAGGTATTATTCTGGTGGGCAAACTTCAGGGTGAGATCGCCAGCCTCAGCATTCATTGAACCAAATACGAAGATAAAAGAAAACACAGCAACAAGAAACAACAGTTTTTTATTCGATCTTAATAGTAGTGACATGGCTTATACTCCTTTCTTGAATTAGCGTGGATTGGATACCTTTGGATTCGAACACCTTACGACAAAATTATTTTGAACTCACCCCCCTTTCTTTTAAATGTTGATGTTGTGATCACATGATTGATGGCCTAAAATCATAATATTAAGCATCTAAAATAGTTAGATTATTCTGTTCAATGATTCCTTGTGGATCTCTTCGAGCCGGTTACCTGCAGCCTTGTGAGTCAAGATTTGAATCGCTTTTTCTGTCACGACACTACCCGCTTCCAGAGCTGGTAGCCCGCCCATGTAAATATTACTGATCAGTGTGTATTCATAACGAATTCCCTGGCTCCCGCTGTATTTGACAGCTTGTTTTCGAACCTCGGTATCGTTCAGACGGTAGGCTAGATACGCGGACATGCTTCTGGAAGCCAGGGCATTCCCCCCGGGGCGTTCGCCGATTAGTACAATGACCAACTTGCAGCAAACGGTATCGCCAATACACTCTGCCAGTTTGACCCGGCCGTAGTGCACCAGGATATGCCGACCAATGGAAAAGTTGTGGCTCATTAGGCCGTCTTCGAGAACGCTCAGCATGTCATGGATATTGTGATGAACCGCCTCGGCACTGAGGCCGTCAGTAATTACGATCTGGATATCCTTGTTTTCGGGACCGATGCTTTCCAGACTTTCCGAAGAAAGCATAGTGCCCAGTTCCGGCCGTTTCAAGTGTTCCAGCCGGGATTGAGCCGAGGTGGCGAATACACGAAAATCTATATTTTCAAGGACATCCTCCCGCAGGCGGCTGTGCACCGCCTCCCGACCGACGGACTGATTGAGCAGCAACGTCCGTTGAACCTCATTTACAGGGCGCGGTCCAGCATTGTCGAACCCGGGCGCCGATGGCAAGGATTCTCGGAGCCGTTGGAACTCAACTACGGATCCGCAGAACAATCGTGGATTTCCCCACTGGGAGCCACGAGTCACCTGCCCATCAGGCGACTGCTCGAAAATGCCCTTTTCCTTTGCCCACTCCAGAAACTCGGGTGCGGGGATACGATTATGCACTTCCCGAAGGGTCTGATCATCATGCCCGCTATTAACAAAATGCGCCAACATGCGATCGGTTCCTAGGTAGATGTCCATAAAGAAATTGGCACCGGCAGCGGCAGCCATATGGGTGGTCATCTGCTGGCCTTCTATATGGGTATCTGCGTGAAGGGTATAGCTTGGGCTTACTCCCATAGGCAGACCGAGGAGTTTTCCCATAAAATTGTCTTGCAGGTTGGACACCATCAGTTCGAAATCGTTCAGATGTGTTTCCGGTCCGATGAAACCGGTTGCGCTGTTGACCATAAAGGGATCGTAGCGACGACACAGCCCGTAGCAAAGTGATTCGCAAGTGCTCATGTCAATCCCGTTATGCTTACGGTAGCTCATTTCACTGCCTTGTCCTGTCTCGAAATACATAAACTGACGGGCCACATCCCGCAACGGACCTTTTTCGATCATGGTAGTGTATGCCTCGTCCATATAGGGGACCGTCACGTCGAATTCCTCGGTCAGAGTACGCTCAGTTCCTGCAAAACTCTGGAATAGGATCTCAACCGGGGCGCCGAGGTTGAGCGCAGCCAACTGGACCTTAACATGGCCTAGAACACAAATCTGTGTCGGGGCGCCGGTTTCCCGGCGGAGTTTGTCCAGGTGAGTGATCACGGAAACGACAGTATCAATGGAACCTTCTGCAGGATTCACACCGATGAGACAGTCGCCCATACCAAGGGATAGATCCGTATACACCATCAGGGAGATAGCATCGAGGTTGTCCTTTGGATGATTCGGTTGTATCCGAAACGACAGGCTTCCGGGTACCCCTATCAAGGTTCTTGCCTTGGTTGGGGTGAAAATTTTTCGTGGTATAAAAATCAGCTCATGGGCATCCATCAATTTGCATAGAGCTGCCGCCATGACCGGTGTAAGTCCCCTGCCGATACGTTTGATCTCTTGACCGTTACTGCGCAGCAGATAATTTTTCAGATCTCCCAAAGTCATGGATGAAATAGAATTGAAAACCACATGATCAATATCATACCCAACTCGCATCACCGCATCCAAACGGCCATTGTCATCGGTCAGAGGATGGTCGTAAATATGCTGAAGTGTCAGGGAAGAAAGAATCATGCGAGCAGATTCCCGGACCATGTCATTTTCCGGGGCAAGACCTGTATTGCGATCACCAGCCTTACTGATGTCGGCTGCCCCAAGCAGTTTTTTAAGACCTTTGAAACTGATTTGCTTTTCTATAACCCGATGGGAATAGGCTTCCTCCATCTGAGGTTCGGGCACATCGATTTCATGGATCGGAGTGAGTGTGTTCATTGTCTGTTCTTCTTTTTTTTGACATTAACTTACGCCATAAAATGATACCGGCACGATATTGTTGTGAAGACGGCCGATATTAACAAAATGTGCTTGTCTGTCGGGAATTTCGTCGATAACGATTAAATCAAACGGTTCCTGCCGCCAGTTGCTGGCATAATTACCGAGTACTTGACCATAATTGTGCGGTACCAAAACCACGATGGGCTGTCTGGGCTTCACTTGTATGCAGACATCTCTCAGATGCTGGCCGAACGATTTTACCTCTTTGAGACTATTACAAACCGGAATACCCGTACTTTCGGTCTCAGTGTCGACAGCATTTTCATCGGAGAGCACTTGAATGCACAAACCGCTTGAGGTGGATTCAATCAACGAGAGGGCGTGCCGGATCTGTGCAGCATCTGCATCGATGGACAATCGTGCCACGATGGGAAGATCCTGGCAGGGAAGAATGTCGTTGGCAGATAAATAAATAGTTGATCCAGAGATCTCTGTACTGTGTAGCGTGAGTCCATAGACCGTGGCACGACCCTGGTTCTCTGGAACTATTTCATCTATGTCGGTAGCAAGCAAAGGCGATTGGACAATTCGCTTGGCCAGATCGATTCCCAGATCGCCATAATGGGTGGTGCCCGGCAGTCGCAAGCCCTGGCTCTCACGGTATATCAACTCACCGACACCACCTGAAAAAACCAGAACCGGAGTCGTCTTATATGATTCGAAGGTAAAGGGAATCTGTTGATGATGATGTGCGATGGGTGACGCAAAAAAGTCAGAACTCCCAGTGACAATAGCCTCCAGTGCGGCAATGTAAAAGTTCAAGATCGCGTCGATCTCCTCTGGAGCGAGATCTTTGTCGAGGTCCTTTTTAATGCCAAGGTGCTTGAGAAGTGTGTAGCCATACGACGACATATTGACTAAGCGGTATGTACCCGGTTCAAATTGGAAATGGCGGGCACCGATAAAGTAGCACCCAGTATTGAGAATACAGCCATTGATACCGAATGCAGGATTGGTGGTGCCGCCGCCTATATCGATATTGATAAAAGGGATTTCGGCATGATATCGCGACAGAGCTGAACAGCTGCCCATGAAAGCCAACCAGGACTCCAGGCTCGGATCGTCCGCCGTTGCAACAACGGCTTCACCGATCCGTTCACCGACCAGTCGGGCCAGTGCGGCGGCATTAACTCGCTTGGCAGCAAGCCCCGTAATGATAACACCACCAGCAAAAATCGTCTCGTGAGACACTCCGCTATCGTTGACCCATCGATCAATATGGGCGTCCATGCGGGCTATATCAATTTTTTCATCAACAAACGGTGTAAAGACCGGTTCCGAACGATACACCACCTTGGGAACACCAAATTCCATCTTCCCGGTGGTGAAACTGAGCCCCACGTTGGCGGTGGCTACCATAGCATTACTGGTGGTTGATCCGAAATCAAGACCGATCATGGTGACTCGATCCAACCTGTTTGGATGTTCGAGTTGAGAACACATTGGCACGTCCGACCTGTTTAGACTTTTCTTGTTAATTCTTGCGACAAGAGGCAAGGGTGCGCGGACCAGCTAATATTTCAATTGATATATCAGTTAGCCTATCAGTGTCAAGAGAAAATATTACATCTGAGAACCGCGGTGAAATTCTTTTAAACAGCGGCAATAGGAACTCTTGCCGTTTGGCACCTTAAATGGGCTGGTAAAATAACCATCAACAATGGATAAAGGAGCGATGTCAGCGGCAATAGATTTAATAGAAAGGTTTGTGTGGCATATGGGTTAGGTCCCGATTCGCCGCCTACAATACTCTGCTAGTCGATATCACAATAGCAGACAGAACGCGTGTGCGCAAGATACGAGGGACCACCTATTCGTTGTGTTAGGATTTCGAATACAAAGCATAATGCAGACGCAAATGTGAATATGAAGACTTGGTCTAATCCGGAGAACCTCTTGAACTTAAGATTGTATTAAGCCTAATATATTGATATCACTTCATATTTTGATCCAATCAACTGCCGGTTGGTATCTTTCAGAGGTGTTGATTTCCCTATCACATCAATAGTATCTGTATATTTAGGGGAGGCTTCAAATACTGACACATCAACGAGTCAGTAGATTCTTACATGCTGACCTAAAATTTAAACGATTCTTGAGTTGGGCATGTACAATATATGGTATGAGCTTATTATCAGCAAAAGAATTGATTGCTGGCATGAGTCTTCATGACCCCGGTGGTGACATCTCCAACTAGTCACCAGGTCCTGCAAACCTGTGATACCATCTTTGCACTTGCAGAGGGTCCTATTCTGGAAAAGCTGTGTTTTTGTGTTATCAATTTTTCGCAATAAATAAAAAGTAGCCGCCGATATAAGGAGAAAATTTATTCCGCCAAAATCTTCTATTGAATATATGGTCGAAATGCCAATTTTAGCTCCGTAATTGATCTGAAATTGAAAAGCCATCCACAAATGATTGGCAAAACAAGCCTTCGATTATTGAACAGTGCTGGAAAGTGTAGATTAGAACAATCTCGGCGAATCGCCCAGGTTATGACTGTAACAGAGTGCTTTTAGAGATGTGATATCAATTAGTTGACATAGTCCAGGAAATATCAATTCCGATGCAAAAAAGCATAATAACCTTCCATCGGATTGCACCAGGACTTTTAAACGACCTTGACAAGGACCTTATAAGTGGTCTATTATGTGGTCATATAAGAAACCAAAAGTATTCTCGGAGAATTAGACCATGTTAGAATCCATTTACGCAAATAAAACGGCCAGCATCACTGAATTCAAGAAAAACCCTCAATCCCTCATTGATGCCGCGCGTGGTGAAGCCATTGCCTTGCTGAACCGCAACAAAACAGCAGCGTACATCGTGCCGCCGGAAGTCTATGAACGGCTGTTGGAAATAGCCGAAGACATTGAACTGGGCAGAATCTATGAAGAACGCAAACATGAGAAAGCCAACGCCATTGAGGTTGCCATAGATGATCTATAAGCTTAAGTTTTTTAAAAGTGCCTATAAAGAGTGGCAAAAACTCGACCCGCATGTCCGGAAGCACTTTAAGCTGCACTTAAAAAAACGAGTTCAAAACCCCCGCGTCGAATCGGCAAAGCTCAGAGGTTACCCCAACCTCTACAAAATCAAACTCAGGTCCGTGGGGTACAGACTGGCCTACCTTGTGGAAGACGAAAAAATCAGCGTATACGTAATTTGCGTCAGCCGTCGAGATAAAATTTATGAAATTTTACCCCGAAGATTGAATAAATAAACCAGTCCCTCAAACACATAGCATTTTCAGTTTTGATGGTAGTTACAAATTCCAGTCCACCGAAAACCTACGATAAGAATAATCACCAAATTAATTAAAAACATGATATTGCAAAAACATTGATTCCATAGAAAATCGAATTCCAGCTACCATCCCATCGCGGCTTTTAATTCTTGACTCACATGGATATTTGTCTATACTCTTTGTTTGATAAAGCAAGTTTTCATCAATTTGTTTTTTATTTCAGAGTGAATCAAAGACACTGTTTCGGAGGGATTCGGTCGACGCAATTGTTATTTGCATCAATTATTAAAATGGAGATTGGAAAATGACGGCAAGCAATGCAACTGAAAAAAAGCCTCTCTGGTTGTTAATAGAGGAGAATATCCTTGATCTCGGTTCGCAGGACATCTCAGGGGGAAACTTTGAAGAATCGATTCAACGGATTGCGGGTGAACTAGACAATGCAGGTTACAATGTTTCGCATCATGGGGGCAATTTACTTCAACTGAGATGGGCAATGAATGAAACGCGCAAAGTCGGAAGGCCCCTTATGAAGGATTTCAACTCTGCGATCGCGGCACTTACACTGGAGGACGTGGCTGACCCTTATTCTGCAACGACTAAGCTCATCGGCGACATCGGAAAGACGTGGCCAA
>JAOZSO010000009.1:0-23435 GCA_029939655.1 Desulfobacterales bacterium | reverse complement strand
TTTCCAACACCCTGTCCTCGTGCCTCAGTTGAAGCGCCTGGGTCATCTCGGCAACGATAAAGGGCTGCGATATGGTTTGCTGATCTCCAATGGGCAACGGAAAATCACCATAGGCCTGATCCATCAATGCTTCACTGACAAAGAGGTGCCTAGGAACACTGCCCATGGCAAGCAGTACATTCGGATCGTGAATGCCACGTGCTTCAACCTGTTTATTCACCATCTCCATCCGTTGGCGCTCAAATTTTCTCGATTCAGTTTTCATGAACAGATTTCTATCAGAACAAAGATTTTCCGTCAATATGCCAGCATCGGATAGTACTTGTTCTTTTCACAATAAATTCGTTTTACGAATGTATCAAGCGCGAGGAGGACAAGAAATCCTTCGGCAGAGAAAAAGTACTTGAATTTTATATAATATTTATCCAGAATAAACCAACTTAACCATCGACCATAAAAGCCTATGGATAGCACAAAACATATTGTTGTGGCGATTTGTTGTTGGATTACCATCGTGATAATCGGTACCATCGGATACATGCTTATCGAGGGATGGAATCTTTTGGACGCCCTCTATATGACCGTTATCACCTATTCTACCGTGGGTTTCAGCGAAGTTCACGAAATCAGCAAGTTCGGGCGATTGTACACCTTGGTTATAATCTTTATGGGTGTCGGTTTTTTTATGTATTTGGCAGGCGCCGTCATACAGTACATGGTTGAGGGAAAAATTCGGACCGTGTTGGGGAGGAGAAAATTGGATAAACAAATCCACCGCTTGAAAAACCATTATATTGTTTGCGGATACGGACGGATCGGCAGGGAGATCTGCGACACATTAAAAAGATCACCCATCGATCTGGTGGTAATAGAAAGCAGCGAAAAACTTGTACCGACAATGGAGACCGATAATATACTCTATCTATGGGGAGATGCGTCCGATGAATCCCTGCTGCAAAAAGCCGGTATTCAGCGCGCCAAGGGACTGGTGGCCGCATTGGGCACGGATGCGGAAAACGTTTTCCTGGTATTGACGGCCAGGCAGCTCGCACCGAACCTTTTCATTACAGCAAGGGCCTCCGACACGAATGTAAATAACAAGCTTCGCGCAGCCGGCGCCGACATCGTCGAATCTCCCTACGAAATGGGGGCCGCACGAATGGCGCAGCGCATCATGCGCCCAACCGTCACGACGTTTCTGGATCTTGCGTTTGGATCCGGAACGACCGACATTCAAATGGAAGAAATACCCATCAACCCCGATTCCTCCTTGAAGGATGTCATACTCAAGGATTCGGGAATACGCCAAAATTTCAATCTAATCATTATTGCCATCAAGAAACCGGATGGCAGTATGATCTTCAATCCTTCATATGAAGCTATGATTACATCAGGTGACACGGTCATTGCGGTGGGAGAAAGCAAAAACCTGCAGAGTCTCGAGAAGATATTAAATCCTTCTTGAGAATTGATCTATCCCGAGTGTTTTATGAAACTTCCGGGCTAAATTTTATAGATAATCCGATCTTCCGTGATGATGATATCCATAAACCTGTCATGTGACTCCATGGGAACCTGTTGGACAATCTGGCATTCCAGGGACAAGGCAACTTTTCGGGTCGTAATAGGTAATTTCCCGATAAATCTGTCGTAATAGCCTTCACCGGAACCGATCCTGCCCCCTTTTTCATCCAGAGCTACCCCAGGGATAATGGCAATGTCAATTCGCTCTATCGGTATGATTTTACACCGTTCCGGGTTCGGTTCCAGGATATTGCGCGGCCCAAGCATCAGGTCAGGCTCAAACGCATCAACCTTAAACGGTTGCATCCCATGTTTTTCCGTATTGAACGCCGGAAGAGCAACGATTTTACGATAATCAAAGCAACGCTGGATGATTTTTTTCGTATCAACCATAAAATCTTGCGGCATGTAAAGCAGAGATATATTTGCCTCCAAAAAATTTGCAAATTCAAACAGCCGGATTTCAACTTGAGATGCTTTTGCTGCTAATTCCTCTGCTGAAAAGGCCTGAATGGCCGTTACAACACGATTGCGGATATCGCTTTTTGATTCTTGAACTTCTTCCATGGTATTCTCCGGAAATCGAAATTAAAACTTACATACTGTATTTGTATCAACAAAGTAATATAATAAATAATTGGAGAAAAGTCAACTTTCAATAATCATTGACTAAATTGAACGAGCATGTTAGACGGACGGGTAATTTGAAAGCCCGAAATAACCATGAAATTATCTTCCTGATTCGTTTCAACCCATGATAACCGTCAAAATGAAATAACCCGATACAGCTCAACACGACCCGATATGAGATTGCTATGCTGGAAATCAAATTCGTAAGAGATCACCTGGATGATATAGAAAAAATGCTGTTAAACCGCGGCAGCATCGCAGACTTACCACAGTTCAAAGCAGCCGACGATAAAAGAAGAGAGATTCTGTTTGAAATTGAAGACTTAAGGCATCGTCGAAACGTTGTGTCAGACCAGATCGCCGAAATGAAAAAAAAAGGCGAAAATGCGGATACGCTTGTAGCTGATATGAGGGACGTTGCTAAAAAAATAAAAGCGTTGGAAACACCATTGTCGGAAAATGAGGAACAAACGCGGGAAATCTTGATGCAGATACCCAACCAGCCGCATGCATCCGTACCAGTGGGAAGCGACAGCACCGACAACCCTATCATCAAAACGGTTGGCAACCTTCCTGAGTTTCAATTCGAACCGAAGCCCCACTGGACACTCGGTGAGCAGCTGGGTATCCTCGACCTGGACCGGGCAGCCAAGATATCCGGGGCTCGTTTTCCCCTCTGCTTTGGCGCCGGAGCAAGGCTTGAACGGGCACTGATCAATTTTATGCTCGATATCCACACAAATGAACACGGATACAAGGAAGTCCTACCTCCGTTCATAGTCAACGTAAACAGCATGACGAATACCGGCCAGTTACCCAAATTCGAGGAAGATCTGTTTAAGATTGAAGGATGGCCGTATTATCTTGTACCCACTGCCGAAGTCCCGGTAACCAATATTCACCAGGGGGAAATCCTGGACGAGTCGAACCTGCCGATCCTGTACGCAGCCCATACACCCTGTTTCCGTTCGGAAGCGGGCTCCTATGGTAAAGATACACGCGGGCTCATTCGTCAGCACCAGTTTAACAAAGTCGAACTGGTTAAATTTACAGCACCTGAAAACTCCTATGCCGAGCTTGAAAAACTATTGCAAAATGCAGAAAAAATCTTGAGCACCCTTGGGCTGCCTTATCAAATTATCACCCTCTGTACCGGTGATCTCGGTTTTGCATCTGCAAAAACATACGATATCGAAGTCTGGCTGCCGTCTCAGAATGTATATAGGGAAATTTCATCCTGCAGCAATTATGAAGATTTTCAGTCCCGGCGTGCCAATATCCGGTTTCGCAGAAAAGGGAAAAAAGGCACGGAGCTGGTTCATACCCTCAATGGTTCCGGATTGGCCGTCGGTCGAACCGTCGCAGCCATTCTGGAAAATTGCCAACAGGCTGATGGCACGATTCTCATTCCAAAAGCACTTCAACCGTATATGGGCAACATGAAAAAAATCGAACCATGAAAATCAAAGATTTTCCCAACGATATTCAACCGTTTCTGATTCCGAAATTGGCAGGTGCCCTCCAATATCGATGTTTGGGGTGCGGCAATGAACATCCGATTGAGAAACTGCTTTATACCTGTCCCCAATGCGGTCATGTTCTCCTTCTTTTTGACAAAAACTTCGACCGATTGAAATCCATCCCCGGCAAGATGTGGCACAAGATCTTTGATTACCGTCGGATGTTGAACATCCCTGCCCTGAAGGGCATCTACCGCTATCATGAATTCCTGGGGCCTGCCATCCCCCTTGATTCCGTTGTCTATCTCGGTGAAGGACATACGCCCCTGGTAGAAGCCAATACCGCCTTATCAAAACGGGTGGGAATCAAGTTCTATTTCAAGAACGATGGACAGAACCCCAGCGCATCCTTTAAAGATCGCGGCATGGCAAGCGCTTTGAGTTATATCCATTTTCTGGTTCAACAGGGATTTGTTTCTGAAGTGCTGGCTATCTGTGCCTCAACCGGTGACACGTCTGCGGCTGCCGCGCTTTATGCCGCCTACCTCCAGCCGCACATCAAATCTGCGGTCCTTTTACCGCACAAAAAAGTGACACCCCAGCAGCTGTCGCAACCCCTGGGAAGTGGTGCGGCTGTTTTTGAGATCCCCGGTGTGTTTGATGATTGCATGAAGGTGGTCGAGACCTTGTCGGAGCAGTATCATGTGGCCCTGTTAAATTCGAAAAATGCCTGGAGGATCTTGGGCCAGGAATCGTATTCATATGAAATATCACAGGATTTTGATTATGATATGCGGCAAAAGGTCATTGTTCTGCCCATAGGCAACGCCGGTAACATTACGGCCGTCTTAAACGGATTCATCAAATTTTACCAGACAGGTGTCATCACGGACCTTCCTAAAATTGTGGGGGTTCAGTCCGAGCACGCCAACCCGGTATTCCGGTATTACCTGGAACCGGATGTAAACAAACGTAAATTCACGCCCGTCCACGTCACCCCCAGCGTAGCCCAGGCAGCCATGATCGGCAATCCGGTTTCCATGCCGCGCGTCATTCACCTGGTGGATCAATACAACGCCCTGAGTGGTCGACAAAGCGTATTTTTTGTAGAAGTGGATGAACAGTCGATCATGGACTGGGAGCTGCTGGCAAACAGAAATGGTCATATCGCGTGCACCCATGGCGGTGAATCTCTTGCCGGTCTTGTCAAGGCGATCAACAATCAATTCGTCGGCCCGGATGAAGTAGCCATTGTCGATTCGACGGCCCATGCATTAAAATTTTCCGGTTTTCAGGAGATGTATTTCAATGACGGTTTTCCTGCGGAATTCGAGGTAAAACCTGTCCCGGAACTTGTCAATGCACCTGTTTATATACACCCCCGGGACCTTAAGGATGTTCCTGGTCCGGGTCAGCCCTTGAATCAAAAAGCCTTGAAACAGTTTGTCAAACGAATTTCAGATGAAATTGCATCGGTATTGGCGCTTAGGAAAATAGATGAAACAACCTGAATGTTCTTGTTTTAAACGTGTTGCCCCCCTTTTTGGTATCCTGTGGCTGTGGATGCTTTGCGTCACCGTGACACCCGCCGGCAGCGCCGTACTGTACAAAAGTTATCTGGTCAAGTACGATCAGGGCTGGGATATCCTTTGTGATCCCTACGTAGTCCAAAATAACGACTGGGTTTATAAAATATTTCGACAGAAGGGAGAGCTTTCTGCCAAGGACTTTCGTGAGTTTATCAATATTTTCAAACGACTCAATCCACACATTCATAATATCAACCAAATAAGACCCAGGCAGAACATCATCATCCCCTTAAAAAAAATTGAACCCGGCACCTTTCCAAATCAATCCTCGGGGGTCGTATCCATTCCGTTTGTCACCATATCCAAGATGTCCGAGCTTCTCGGCTCCTATGCCAATCCACATAAAGTCCGGAAAGGGAATACCATTTCCGAGCTGATAGCTGACCGATTCGGATCCTATGGCACCAAGGCCTACCAAGAGGGGCTCCAGCTCTTTAAAACCATCAACCCTCAGGTGGACAATATCAACTTTATCTATGTCGGTCAGGAGATAAAGCTTCCGGATGTCACCCTCCGAAATCAGGCCTGGTATCAGTCGTTATTTGATAAAGCCGGACAGATTAAAAAGGAACTGACGGGAACATCCCTGAGTACCTCTGCCTTAAAACCATCCGTAACAGGCAGTATTGAAAAACCACCCGTTGACCCCATCTCCGAAACCGCTGCCGCACTGAACGGTAAGCTACTCAATAAGGGGACTTATTTTTTCCCCAGCAAAGGCAAAGAAGACTTTGCCTTAGACCTGTCACAATTTCCGGTCATCGAACTGAAAGATGGTTCCCGGATCGTTTTTGTCAACAAAACAGACGCTTCAACCGCTGACCTGAACCTGCTCCGCTCCTTATGGGAGAAAGTCAATATTATCGAGGTCGAAAAAGACACCCCCGTTGACACCATTTTAGGCAACATCTTTAAGGACACCACCCAAGACATCACTCAGAGCGTGCTATCCTTTTCGGATAATGGCATGGACGTTGTTGTGACGGCAAAATGGATCAAACCCGGTCCGCCCGAGGAAGACGGTACCATCCGTCAAACCTGCATTTCATTGATAGAAAATACAACTCAAAAAACATCTGATGCCATTGTGCGCTATCTGGATCAGCACCATATCGTCATAAAAGACATCCTTGAAAATGAGGCCGGGACCCGTGCGTCTGAAAGCACTACCGCCTCGTCGACGCCTTTTGCCTTGCCGGACGTGGTCACACTGACACCCATATCCCGGAAGGCCTTTGCCAGAGACCTGATCGAAGCCTTGGGAAATCTGTATACCAAGGATATTGCGGTTACATTCCCCTATGCCGGAATTCAGGTGCAGGCGGTATCGAATCTTGTTTCAACCGGTAGCGGCAGGGAATTTTTGATCGACTTTGGTGATCTTTATGGCGATGCCGTCACAGAAATTGAGAAAACAGGTCTCAAGGTCGTCCAGTTAAAGCAAAACGACAGTATGCACACGCTGCTTACACGTATCCTTGATGCCATTGGCGAGCCCTATGTCAGCGACCCTGTATTCTATGCCGCAAAAAGACCGGCTGCCTTCAATACGAAAATCAAAATAAAGGGATTTCTAGTCACAAAAGCAGAAGGTTTAAGGGTGCTGATCTCTGCAATTCCTTTGCACAATCGGGTGCTCCAGTTTTTCAATGAAGATAAGGTCAAAGTGGTTTTAGCCGGCTCGATCAAATAAAGTGATCATGCGGTCCGGCCGGTTCACAATCGATATTCGTTGCTGCAAGAAAAACAACGTTGGGAGATCATATGACACGAAATAAAATCTACGTATACTTGTTTACGATCCTGTGGCTGGTCAGTCTGGTTGCCTGTACCGGAGCTATGGAAAAACGCAAAAATAAGGCCCGCGTGACACGGACGCTTGGAGAGGCCTATCTACAGCAGGGAAATTATACAGCGTCGCTCAGAGAGTTATTAAAGGCCGAAAAGCTCTATTCCAATGATCATCTGCTGCACAATGATCTGGGCCTGGCTTACATGGCAAAGCAGCATTACGACAAGGCTGAATTCCACTTCAAAAAGGCTATCAGCATCCGTCCTGAGTATGCGCCGGCAAAAAACAACCTGGGCACGGTATACATGGCAAAGCATGAGTGGGATGCCGCCATTGAGCAATTCAAAACCGTCGCTGGTGATCTCCTGTACGGAACACCCCACTTTCCCCTCACGAATATGGGCATTGCCTACTACAACAAGCAGGATTATACCCATGCGGAAAAATACTATCTGGAGGCACTCGATTTGGAGCCTGATTTTGTTCTAGCCCTCCGGAACCTGGGCAAAACCTATATCGCCATGAACAAGCTCCCCCAGGCTGTGGCAACACTTGAAAAAGCGATCATAAGCGCACCCCAGTATGCAGGCCTCTATCTGGAGCTGGGTAACGCCTATCATATGTCAGGTAATACTCAGATGGCTTTGTTTGCCTATCAGAAAGTCCTATCCCTGTCACCCAACACACCCATTGCAGAAACTGCGCAAATAGAGATTTTAAAAATCGAAAGCCGTAAATAAATTCGTAAAACGAATTTATTTCGGGATTATAATCGATAACAAGGTAACCCCGAAAGCGGATGGGTGATCCCTGTGCGATACCACCAACCTTCTTTTGGGTTATCATCCCGATTTACTTAGAAAAAAACCCGCTCATCGCATCCATTGCGATGACGGGCTTTTTTAGGGAGGGGAGAATGCCAGTGTCGGTTACAACGTCTGGCGCTGTTCCAGTTTTACAATCTTGGGTGTAAGGAATATCAGGAGTTCGGAGCTCTCTTTTGAAGTGAGATCTGTTCTAAAAAACCAGCCCAGCACCGGAATTTTGGATAGCCATGGGAATCCCCGGGAGGCATCGATTTTGCGGGATTTCATGATACCGCCGATAACGATGGTGTCGCCATCGTTTACCAGAAGTTCCGTCTCTGCTTCGTTGGTGGATATGGCCGGCACGCCATTGGTGATGCTGTCAATGTCGTTTTTGGTTATCATGATTTTCATGGAGACACGATTGTCCGGGGTAACATGCGGTGTAACTTCCAGGAGCAGGTCGATGTTCTTGAACGAGACAGAAGAACCGCCTGTGTCGTCCCTTTCGAGATATGGATATTCAATACCCTGCTTTATTCTGGCTTTCTTGTTGTCCAGGGTCACGATCTTGGGCGAGGAAATAATCTTGCCCTCATTATTGATTTCCAACGCATTGAGACGCGCGTTCAAGACAACAGGTGTTCCAGTAAGTTTAGCGAAGTTAAAACCGATGCTGGACGAAGCGGCCGCCGCCGGAAAATTCATCGCCATATCGCCGGCCAGATCCCCATTGAGAAAGTCGTTGTCAGCGGGTCCGACTGCCAAATCCCAGTCAAAACCGAATTCACTCGAAACGTCGGTATTGACTTCTGCAATGCGCGCCTCGATGACAACCTGGGGGGTTACCTTGTCGATCCGATTGACGATTTCCTTTGCTTGCCAGACCTTATCGGCAGTATCGGTCAGGATGATCTGGTTGTTACGGGCATCGACAGTGACCGACCCTCTCTCCGGTGTCAGAATAGTTTTAACATGGGGCAGAATCTCGGTCATGGCATTGCTGTAATTGACAGCGATATACTCGGTGACCAGCGGTTCCAGCGCCTTCTTCTGCTCTAAAGATTCCTGGACTGCCGCAATTTTAGCGGCCCAGAGTTCTTCTTCATCTTCAAGCGTGTTCAATGTGGCAATACGAATGATGTTATTCTCTTGGACCTTCCCCAGCTGGTTCATCCGCAAAACCAGATCCAGGACCTGGTCCCAGGGAACCGGTGTGTCGAGAGTCAGGGTCACTCGACCCGAAACATCTTTGTCGATGGCAAAGTTTTTGCCGCTGATTTCTCTCAGGATGCGGAATACATTCTTGATATCTGTTTCAAAAAAGTCGAGTGCAATCTTTTCGCCGGTATATTTTTTTGGTTTTTGAGAGCGAAACGTGGCCACGGAAACGTCGGCCGTTTCTGCAGCGGCCTCGACCGGTTCCACGCCGGCAGGCGGCGTCAGCCCTTGGGCGTTGACGCTTGTTGCTTCGGCTTCGTCCTCTATGGCCAACTCAGCCATAATGGTTTTCCATGAAGGCAGATCAGCTTCCGCCAGGGGCTTTGGTGGAATAGATGACGCCTCAAAGTGAACCATGATGAAATTTTCGTTCTGCTCCACAAAGAAGGGCACGGATTCACGCAGTTCGAAAGAAAAGAGCGTTTCCGTTTTCATTTCAGGTTTTTGAAGCGGCAGGATCCGGTTGACTGCGCTTTCAAACCGTGTAGTTACTAAGGGATGCTTTCGATAATCGGGAAGGTTGGTGTTGTTTAATCGCAGTTGAATCCATGTGTCGGTTTTTTTCTTGATACTGTAGGTAACCGGGTGTGTCGTTCCGATGATAACAGTCGATTTTCCGGCTTCTTCACTGGTGAAATCGATTCTGTTGACCCAGGCCGGACCTGCGGGTTCTTTTTCGGTTGAAGGGCTATCCGCCACACTTGTCGTGGTGTCCTGAACAACTTCAGTTGTGGTCTCGCCTGCAAGGACGATGGCCGGTTGATTCTCTACCGGTACAGGTACAACTGTCTCGACTTCTGTGTTCATTGTGGTTTCAAGCGTTTTTTCGCCTGCAACCGTATTGAACACAACACTCAGGCCGCTTTCTCCACGGATCACTTCATAGGGGGCGTCCTGCTTGAGCCCGATCTCAATTCTGGAGGCCTGTCCCCCAGTCGAAATGGCCGATGCCGTTATAAAGCTTACCACGTCACTATCGATGACAATATCTGTTGCGGCACCATCTATTACTGTTTCGGGGAAATAGAGCACAACACTCAGGGGAGATGGCTTTTTGACAGAGGTGTAGGTCAACAGGCGATTGCTTCCAACCTCTACTTTGAATTGATCGGTTTCCTGCACTGTAGAAATGGATTGGATTGCCTTGAGTTCAAGCGGTTTAACAACCTCTGGTGAAACCGATGGCTGTTTTGTTGAACAAGCCCATAGTACCATCATCCATGCAATCAGAGCCAAGATTATTGCTGTTTGGATAAATAAATTTTTCCTTGAGTCTGCCATGTTATTCTTCTCCGGGAGGTTTCGGAAGTTTGATTTCTTTTTCTTTTACTATCATTTTACCTTCGATATTTTCTGTCAATTCTTCAACAACAACAATATTTTTCAATATTTTTATAACCTTGCCATCGTGTCTTCCGATATAAGTACCTCTTCTTATGATATAGCCCTTTCCGTTAGCTTCTTCCACAAGTGCTTTGTTGCCACTTGGGGCTATGATAATCGCTCTCAGTTTCAGCTGATCCAGTTCGATCTTTTCCAAAGGGGTCTTGTTGCGCTTTTCACGAACTTCACCCTTTGCATCAACCAACCCCTTCTTTTCAACCTTGACCGGCTCGTCTTTCACCAGGGGAATAAACGGGTCAATTCTTCCCTGGGGATCATATCCAAGCGCCAGGTCAGGAATCAGTGTCTGGGTGTCGAACGTTTCGGCAGGAGGCTTGGTCATCGTTGTCGTCTCCGCCGAGCCCTTCTGGATTTCCTTCGAAGGTGCCGTTACCGGGAAAGCCTCTTTTGCTTTAGGTGTCAGCGGTGTGCCCTTCTGCATCTCAGTTGATATTTTCTGACTGACAACCGCTGACTTCTTTTTGGTCTCATCGGCCTTATCCTGGCACCCGGCGAGCAGAACCAGAAGACCCAGCAAACAGATGGCGATACGTATGAAAACGGTATGCTTAAACATAATGTTAGTTATCATTCCCTGCGATTATTTTTTCTTTTTCTTTTTCTTCTTCGATGGTTTCTTTTTGACGGGTTCAATAAACTTATACGTAACAGCCGTACAAGTTGTCAAAAGTTTATCACTCTCCTTGCCCGGCAACATTTTGATAGCTTCGATTGTTACGATCCTGGGTAAATTTGATATCTTGTCAAAAAACATCGCCACGTTATGATAATTTCCCGAAACAGTGATTGTAATGGGAACTTCTGCATAGAACTCTTTCGCCTTTTCCTGGTTGGGTTGAAACTTTGTGATATCAAGGTCTGCATCTCTGGCGGCCTGCGAGATACCGCTCAGCAGGGTTGGGATCTCTTCTTTCTCCGGTAGTGCTTTCATGACAATTTTGAATTGGGCCTCTGCCGCCTTCATTTTGGTGCGATAGTAATTGAGCTGTTTTGCGGTCTTCCTTGCCTTATCAAGTTTTTCTGCAAGTTTCTTGTATTCTGATTCCAGCCTTCCGATTTCCTTGTGTTTTGGCAGATAAGCAAAATATGTAAAACTCCCCACAAGAAGAACAATGGCCGAAGCATAGATCAGTACTCGCTGCAGTTTGGTTCTGGCTTCTACCCATTCGATAGCAGGTGCGAATATTTTCAAGGAAAGGTTTAATTTTTTCATGATTTTTTCGTTTTTCCTGCGGTATCTGGTTTTGTGGCCTCTTTCGGGGCCGCCCTGGTCAGAGTAACATTAAAACTTTTTAAATTCAGGTTTTTATTTGTTATTTGCTTCTGTTGAATCGACTTCAATGTGACGTTGGTGTAAGGCCCGGTCCCACTCCCCTCCAGATTTTTCATGAAATCGGCAATGGTCCTCTCGTCCAGTGCAATCCCTTGGACCGTAATGATGTCCCCCTGAACATTTAGGCTGGTGAACCACATCCGTTCTTTGACAATCAGTTCGGTCATGGAGTCCATAAGATTTACCGCATCCTTGCGGCCGCTTTCAAGAGTCTCTATCACTTTGATTTTTTGTTCTAAATTACTGAGTGCTTTTTTGATCTGAGCGATCTCTTTATTGATTTTTTCATATTTAGCAATTTGAGTGATGGTGTCCTGGTTTCGGGCCTTCAATGTACTTATTCTGTTGCCCAGCCATATATTCCAGTAGACCACTGCAATAATAATGAGTGCAAAAGAAAGCAGAAAGACCGATATCTGTCTCCTGACATTCTCTTTTTTACGGGCAGCCCTGAAAGGGAGTAGGTTGATTCGTATCATTTGTCATCCACTCTTCTGATCGCTAGCCCCATGCAAATAGCGGCCTGGGGAGCGATGCTTTCGATATAAGATGGATCAAAACGACTTTCATCGGCAGAAATGCTTTCAAAGGGATTGATCGTCTGGACCTCTGCCGATGTTTCCACTGCCAACAACTGCCGGAATTCCTTGATACCGCCGCCACCGCCGCTAAGTACGATCTTTTTGATCTGTTCATCCGGATAGGTTGAATAGAAAAAATCGAGAGCACGGCGAATTTCCGTGCACCAGTCCGTTACGACGGCAGATACAATATCGGCCAGGTCTTCCTTGGAAAGCTTGTCGCTCTGATCGCCAAATTTGAGTTTTTCCGCCTCCTCCATGGTCGAATCGGTGATGGAGGCAATTCTCTGATTGATCTGTCCGCATCCAAGAGAAACATCCCGCATGAATACGGAGGCATCGTCCTTAAGAATGTTCAAAGATGTCTTACTGGCACCGATATCGATCAACGCAATATTTTCATCTTTTGAGTCGTAGTTGACCTCAAATATATTTTGAAGAGCAAATGCATCGATATCGATTATACAGGGATTCAGTCCGGCCAGTTGGGCAAGGTTCACATAATCGCTTACCATGTCTTTTTTGGCTGCAACCAACAAGACGCTCATCTGGTTGGGATTTTGCTCATTCTCACCCAGGATCTGAAAATCAAGATTCACATCACTGATGTCGAAAGGAATATACTGCTCTGCCTCAAAATGAATACTTTCCTGGAGTTGCTCCTCGGACATCGTCTGAACATTGATCTTCTTCACAATAACGGAATAACCGCCAATGGATATAGCAACATTATGTTCCCGGATGTGATGTGTCTGGTAGAGCTGCCGAATGGCGCCGGCAACGACATCGGGGTTCTTTATGGAACCATCTTCAATGAGCCCCGATTCGATGTCGATCATTCCGAACTTTTCGAGGGCTCGGCCTTTTTTTGTTTCGATTATCTCGCATGCTTTGATTGTTCTAGATCCAATATCCAAACCAACGAGATGGTCTTTTCTTCTGAAAACCATAGTAAGCTCTTAATCACCGAATATTTTATTTTTGTCAGAAAGCTTAAAGCCAAGTGCCAGCAGTATCTTTCGCTTGGTTTCCATCCGGCACGGCATACCTTGCTCGATCCGCGTAATTGTAATGGGGGAAACATTAGCTTCACGAGCAAGCTCGGATTTGCTCATTAAAAGCGACTCTCTAATTTTTTTCAATGAATTTTTTGTCATAAGTCATATGCATTGGGTTAGATAATTATTGTGTTAGAATGTCACTCCTTCAAAAGTAAAAAACTGTCCGGATATTAAATTTGGCCTCTATAATTGAATGAAAGTTGAGCAATGTCAAGTAAAATTATATATAAATTATATATAATTTTACTCAATTGCCATATATTGTATCTTGTTAGACGAAATTACTATATATGGTATTGCTTTAAATTGATAATTCCATCCCATTTTGCATAAATTGGATGAGAAACTTCTTTAGATACCGCATGTCCTTGACTTTAATCGCTTCCTTCCCTATATGTTCTGGTAACGAACGATCGGACATGTAATCGACACATTTCATCGGACGGATTAGGACGTTCACGACAGGTCTTTATGATAAAATTTCTCGAATTTACCGGAAGACCCTTCATCCTTCTTATAGAAGAATTCGGCAAAATTTTACGCCTGTTTCTATCAACGGTTTCGTGGCTTTTCCGACCACCTTTCCGAATTCACGTTATCTTCAAACAAATGGAATTTGTCGGGGTCGGCTCCTTGCCCGTGGTTCTTATAACAGGCGCCTTCACCGGAATGGTTCTTGCCATACAGACTTACTATGGTTTTAAAATGTTTGGGGGAGAAAGCCTTGTGGGTGCAATCGTGGCGCTGTCCATGACCAGAGAATTGGGCCCTGCAATCACCGCGTTGATGGTTACCGGACGGACCGGTTCTTCCATGGCCGCCGAAATCGGAACCATGCGTGTTACGGAACAGATCGACGCACTCTACACCATGTCTGTAAGCCCGGTACAATATCTCATCATGCCCCGTGTGTTGGCCGGAATCGTCATGCTACCGATATTGACGGTCACCTCGGATTTCATCGGTATCCTGGGCGGATATTTTGTGGGTGTTCACGTGCTGAAAGTCAACTCTGGTATCTTTATCGCCAGAATTATCGAGTTCGTCAGTATCTACGACGTTTTCAATGGTTTGATAAAATCTGCATTTTTTGGTTTTATTTTGTCCTTGGTCGGCTGTTACAAGGGCTTTTATACGACAGGCGGCGCGGCCGGCGTGGGAAGGGCGACCACACAGGCCGTTGTCTACGCATCCGTATCCATATTAATCAGTGATTACTTTCTGACCGCGATTATGTTTTGAAAATTACACTTGAAAATATTTCGAAATCCTTTGGCCGGCAGAAGGTCCTGGATGAACTCAACCTGACGCTTGAATCAAAAAAAATTACCGTTATAATCGGTCAGAGCGGCGGCGGCAAGAGTGTTCTGTTGAAACATATTATCGGTCTCGTCAAACCGGATTCCGGCCGAATCCTTGTTGACGGCATCGATATTTCCACATTGAATGAAGCAGAACTGAATGAAACTCGTAAATATTTCGGCATGTTATTCCAGGACGCAGCGCTCTTTGATTCCATGACCGTTGGAGAAAACGTGGCCTTTCCCCTCAAGGAACATCGACAACTCTCGAAAAAAGAAATGAAACAGATCGTCACGGAAAAACTGCTGCAAGTTGGACTGACGGATATAACGGAAAAAATGCCCTCGGAATTGTCCGGGGGAATGCGCAAGCGGGTCGGACTCGCCAGAGCCCTTGCACTCGATCCTAAAATTATCCTTTTCGATGAACCCACTACCGGTCTTGACCCCATCATGTGTGATGCCATTGATCGGCTCATCGTCGAAACCCAGCAAAATACCGGCTCAACCTGTGTGGTTATCAGCCACGACATCGAATCGACCTTTAAAATTGCCCACAAGATCGCAATGTTGTATAAAGGCAAGATCATTGCCTATGGAACTCCGGAAGACATACGATCCTCGAACAATCCGGCGCTCAGACAGTTTGTCGAATGTAAATTTAACCCTGATACCGTTTAGGAGATCATGTCGAATTTCAGTGCTGAAGCAAAAGTGGGTGTTTTCGTTGTCATCGGACTAATCATTTTTGGCTATATGTCCATGAAGGTGGGAACGCTGACACTTTCCAGGAACAAAGGATATGATATCGAGATACTGTTCGATTCCGCCACAGGACTGGCCAGAGACGTCACCGTAGAGATGGCCGGTGTTGAAATCGGACGTGTCAAAAGAATAGCCCTGCAAAATGGGAAAGCCCTCGTTGTGCTGAGAATGAATCCGGACCTGATCATCCGGAAAGATGACACAGCGATCATTCGAACCCGGGGCATCCTGGGAGATAAATACGTCGAGATTATTCCGGGTTCGGTGACTGCACCGCCCATCCCGGCGGGTGGACGCATTATCCGAACAGCTCCGATCACCGACATGGATGTGCTCATGAACACCCTGGGTGAGGTTGCCCAGAACATCAAAACCCTCACCAATTCGCTCTCGAAGGTCCTCGGCACTGATACTGGAGAAGCCACACTCCGTGCGATCGTTGACAATATAAAAGAGGTGGTGGTCGCATTGAACCAGACAGTCCAGAGCAACAAGGATGGTGTCGGTAAAATCGTTGACAACCTGACCACTTTTTCCAGCACACTAAAAGAGGTCGGCGACCGCAATAAGGAGGATATCGGCACGATCATCCAGAGCGCCAAGAGCGTACTGGGAACCATGGAATCCCTGGTAACAAACCTGAGTGAGATTACAGATAAAATCAACCAGGGCCAAGGAAGTATCGGCAAGCTCATCAATGAAGACGATGCCATAATGGACCTGAACCAAACCCTGGCATCCCTTAAGGAAATTACCGATCGGATTAATAACGGAGAAGGCACGCTGGGCCAACTCATCACTAACGACGATGTGAGTCAGAATCTCAACAAGATTCTGATATCTCTTGGCGACATCGCAGACACCATCAATCGTGGCGAAGGTACTATCGGAAGACTCGTCCACGAAGAAGAAACCGTGGAAACCCTTAATGAGACACTGACCCATTTGAACTCTTATATGGAAAAACAGGAGACCTTTCAAACCTATCTGGACTACAGGGGTGAATACCTGACCAAGGAAGACACCCTGAAATCCTATCTATCCCTTCGCATTCAGCCGAAAGAAGACAAATATTACCTGTTTCAGATCGTGGACGATCCCACCGGGACCGAGACTATTACCGATACCAGGAAAACCACAGATGGTACAACCACCAAGAAACATAAAGAAAAAACGGAATATGACAAACTGAAATTTTCAGCACAGGTTGCCAAACGGTATTACGACATAGGGCTGAGGGGTGGACTTTTCGAGTCGACAGGCGGTCTTGCAATCGACTATTATCTGCTCGATGACCGGATGGTTTTATCGTTCGAGTCGTTTGATTTTGAAATAGAAGACAACCCGCACCTAAAGGCGAAGGTTGACTTTTCTCCTTTCCCACACTTCTACATTACCGCAGGATTCGATGATTTTATCAGTGACGATGACAATGAATCGTTTTTTTTCGGTGCGGGATTGAATTTTTCGGATAACGATATAAAAACGATTCTCTCCAGCGTGCCCCTGCCGTAATAAAATCGATTCAATTTACCCCGCGGTAATAACAGCGGAGAATTCACATTTCAAGACGAGCGTATGATAGCCAACTCACATAAGAAAATAAAATCCTTCAAACTCTACAAATACTTTTCGATTACCAGTTTTATCTTTATATTTATCGGCGCCATTGTCCTCTCCTACCTGAACACCCATTGGGCACGCGAATTGCAACTCAAAAAGAATGAAGAATATGCTCAATTATTGGTATCCAACCTGAATCACCAGATTTTTCGACAATTCGTCATCCCCACGTCCCTGCGATACGGTAAAATTCAGCTCAGGGACAAAAACCAATACGAACGCATGGATACCATCGTAAGGGGAACCCTTCACGGCTATAACATCGAAATGGTCAACCTGTACAACTTGAATGACATCATTGCCTATAGTTTTAACCGGGAACTGATGGGGATCAAGGATATCGGCGGCCATTCCTATCAGACAGCGGTCACGGGTGTTTCAACATCGGAAATTGAACAGACCGGTGATTTCTGGGAAATCATTCTTGGAATCCCCAAAACGATCAAGGTGACCACGTTTGCCCCGCTTCGTGCGGAAAAATCCCTAGCCTCCATTACCGGTCCGATCATAGGCGTCATCGAATTTACACAAGACATCACGGATAGTTATCTGACCATCTTCAATTTCCAGATTCTGGTTATCATTACAATCATGGCCGTCATGAGCCTGCTATTTCTCATTCTCCTTTTTATTGTCAAAAGAGGTGAAGCCATCATCGATCAGCGGGCAAAAGAACAGCTCAGGCTCAAAGAACAACTCAACCGCGCAGAACATCTATCATCCATAGGCGAGATGGTAGCGGGAGTTTCACATGAGATACGCAACCCCCTGGGTATCATCAGAAGCTCGGCGGAACTCTTGAAAAAGAAAATGGCATCATACGATTCGACCAGCACGATTCCCGATATCATTATTGAAGAAGGTGAGCGCCTGAACAATATTATTACCGACTTTCTGAATTTTGCCCGGCCACGGCAACCAGAGTTCATAGCCTGCCGGGTAGAAGAGGTTCTGGGGAAAAATCTTAAATTTATTACCGCAGAAGCCAAGGAAGCGGGATATAGACTCGACACACACTATGCTCTCGATCTTCCTGAAATAATGGCGGATAAGGATATGCTCTACCAGGCTTTTTTAAACATATTGATCAATGCCATGCAATCTATGCCGGATGGTGGCGACATCCGGATCAACATCACCGCAGAGGGCGACCTGGTGAAACTTCAATTTCTGGATAAAGGACAAGGCATCGCCGAAGAAATCAACGAAAAAATTTGGGACCCGTTTTTTACTACCAAAGACAAGGGAACCGGTCTTGGCCTGGGCATTGTTAAAAATATCATCGAATCCCACAGTGGTGGTGTTCATATAGAAAACCGTCCCAAAAAGGGCGTCGTCGTAACAGTCGAACTACCGATAAGATAAGGACAATTCAATGGAAACGGTACTCATCGTTGATGATGAAAAAAACTATCCGCCGATACTCAGTGCGGTTCTTGAAGAGGAAGGATTTGAAACGCTAACCGCCTATAGCGGCGAAGAGGCTCTATCCGTCCTGAAAAATTCAGATGTCGATTTGGTACTGACCGATATGAAAATGCCGTCCATAGATGGTATCGAGCTTCTCGAGAGGATCAAACAAAAAGACCCGGGTCTCCCGGTCATCATGATGACGGCACATGGAACGGTTGAAAAAGCCGTGGAAGCGATGCAAAAAGGCGCATACAATTATATTTTAAAGCCGTTTAATAACGAACGGTTAGTCATATATGTCAACAAAGCCATTCAGATGTATCGGGTCATTAAAGAAAACCGCAGGTTACGCAAAACCGTCGAATCCCAGTACAACTTTGGAAATATTATCGGCAAGAGTTCAAAAATGCAGGATATTTTTGAGCTCATCTATAAAGTTGCCCCGGCCACGGCTTCTATCCTGATCGAAGGTGAAAGCGGCACCGGAAAAGATCTGGTTGCCAAATCAATTCACTACAACAGTCCACGCCACGATCATCCCTTTATAGCGGTCAACTGCTCGGCCCTAGCAGAGAGTCTTCTCGAAAGCGAACTTTTCGGACATGAAAAAGGCGCGTTCACCGGAGCTGTCGCAACAAAAAAGGGGCGATTCGAACTGGCCGAAGGCGGAACGCTCTTTCTGGATGAAATTGGCGAATTGTCGCCATCTCTTCAGGTAAAACTGCTGAGGGTTCTGCAGGAAAAAACCTTTGAAAGGGTCGGGGGCCTGCGACAAGTTACAGTTAATTTTCGGTTGATTACGGCCACGAACAAGCGGTTGAGGGAAGAGGTTCGGGAGGGGCGGTTCCGAGAGGACCTCTATTATCGATTGAATGTTGTATACATCGATCTACCACCGTTGCGCCGGCGAACAGAAGATCTGAGACTCCTGGTGGACCATTTCATCGGTAAGCATGCGGCCGAAAGAAGAATGGGTGTTCCTGTCAAGGGTATCGAGAGAGAAGTAGAGCAGATTTTCTATCGGCATGACTGGCCCGGCAATGTCAGGGAACTTGAAAACACGATTGAGCGCGCCATGGTGTTGTGCCCGGATGACATTATCCGGGTTTCCGACTTACCCAGAGAGTACAGAAGCGACCTCACGGGAAAGTCTCAGCTCGAAAATATCCCTGTGGATGCAAACTTGTTCGCAACACTTGCCGATATCGAAAAGAAAATGCTTTTACGGGCATTGAAAAACTGTAACGATGTCCAATCCGATGCCGCTCAACTATTGGGTATCGGAAGGAGCGGATTCAATAAAAAGCTAAAGAAACATGGTATTGTCAGTGATTAATTTAACCAGAATTGTTTCCAAATGGAAACGGTCTTATTTCCAAATGGAAACAGGCATGGGGATATGGGGACAGACAACAATTCAGGATGGAAGCAATCGGTTTAATAACATCTTGAAAATTAAGCGAAATAACTAAATGCAAACATTATGAAGAAATTATTCGTTTTGGCAAAAGAATTGCATATACTATATATCAGTTCCAATTTACCTATAATTAATTACATCTTACATCTATCCTCCTCCTTAATGGTTAATCCGAATAAGCGGATTAGCCATTTTATTTTCATCCAGCGACTTTTTCCCTGGCCAGCTGATAATATATGGAATCCGTGTATTCTGTTGCCAGACGTTCATAGGCCTGTTTGCTTTTAGCCGTATCTCCCAGTTCGTGATAAAGCCGGCCCATATTGAACAGCGCACCATCCTTGACAACCGGATCCTCTCCACCAGCAATTTTTTCAAAATAGGATACCGCCATGCGGACATCCTGTTTTTTTTCATAGGCATACCCGAGACCACTCCATAGAAAGTTTTGATAGGTCGTGTCGTTTTTAAAATAAGTCAAAGCGGCTTCGTAGAGTTGAATGGCCCTTTCCGCGTCGCCCGCATCATAGCTTATCCCGGCGAATACCACGGTCGCCAGTTTCCCACCTTCGGTATTGTCATATTTTCTGATGATATATTCAAAATCGCCTCTGGCACCTTCATAGGCGGCAAGGGTATCCATAACCTTCTTTTGGGTTTCATATTTGCCAACAGCCTGATCAAGCAACAAAAAGGCCTTGTTTTCAGCACTGTTTGAAAAATACCGGTAACCGGCAATGACCACTAAGAGGATCAAAAAAGCACCTGCGGCATATGCCACTTGCTTGGTATACTGCCGCCCCCAGCGAATTATCCTGCCGGTAGTGGTGATAAATTCATCCGGCTCCTTGAGCAGTTGCTTCCGTGTAACCCGTTTTTGTTTTGCCATTATTCCTCCATAATCCGTTTTATCCTTGCCCAGCCCTCTTCAGGAATGGCCGCACCGACAACCTGACATACCTCGTATCCACAAGTTGATGCAAGTCTACCACATGTTTCGACAGCATAGCCCCGGGTGAGCCCAAATAAAAATCCGGACGCCCATAAATCACCGGCACCGGTGGTATCGATGACGGAACCTTTTCCCACAGGATCGATTTTCACGATTTCGCCATTTTGCGCGATATAGCTTCCACGTTCCCCGATTTTCAATACCGCTATTTTGGCTCTTTCAGAGAGGGCTTCAATCGCTTTTCGTTCCTCACGGTGCCCGGTAAATGCCGCAGCCTCATCTTCGTTGGCCATAAGAATGTCGACATATTCACTAACGAGGGTCTCCAAGAGCGTCTTTTCCGATTCAACCACCGTATAACTCGCCAGGTCCAGAGAAATCATGGCGCCATCCTCTTTTGCCCGACGCAAGGCCTTTATAATCAGCTCATTGTTGAAAAGAAGGTATCCTTCGATATGAACCAAGGCTGCATCTAGGAAACTGCACCCGGCGATTTCGCCCGGCACCAATTCAGATGCCGCGCCTAGATATGTAAACATTGAACGCTGCGCATCGGGTGTCACAATTGAAAGGACCCTGCCCGTGGGTGATGCGGAAGTCATCAGCAAAGGATCCACATGACTGTTTTGCAGATCTTTTTTAAACAGATCTCCCATGGCATCTTGAGCGCATTTTCCTATGAAGCGGGTTTTGCCGCCAAGCTTTCCCACGCCAATGATCGTATTGCACGCCGAACCACCCGGAACCACAACAGGCGTACCGGACGTCAGGGAAATCATCTTGTCGATGAATTCACTGTCTACATAATTCATCCCGCCTTTTCCAAAACCCGTCTTCTCGACAAAGGCATCGTCTTCATGCGCCAGAATATCCACAAGAGCATTGCCGATACCCACAATGACATCCTTTGATTTATCAAAAGGTACAGACATCACCATGGTGTCACCAGACCAGGGACTTGTGAATCCAGCCCCTGTCCCCGTCAGCATGCTTGATTTGAAGCCAGTTTTTCTGACGATCCAAAATCAGAAAAGGAATTCCTTTTTCCACTGTAAACAGGATATCGTGGTTCGTACCTGGTCCGTTGCGGACATTGCATGTATTTTTGATCGTAATGACAGTCGGTTTCTTACGAACCAAGGACGTGTGTATCCAGCCTTCATCACCTTCAAAATCACGAAAGTTAATCCATGAACCCGATTTTTTGAGGACTATTATCGGATAATAGCTTTCGACTTTCCAAAGAATTTCATAGTCGGTTCCAGGCCCGGACCGAATATTGGCGATTCTTGATGACACCGAGAGTCGTTCCGCCATGGCAAAGCTACCGGTCAACAGAATTACCGCAACGGTCAATAATGAAATAAATCTCATGCCGCACCCTTTGCCGGATCCAATGGCTGAACCATTATTTTTTCCGCCAGTCCCCGTCCTAGAACCAGCCGTTTATAATCCAGAGCGATAACGAGCTGCCCCTGATTCAAGTTTGAAATGACATCGATTCGGTCCCCCACCCTCAAACCCATGCTCATCAGGCGCATCCGAGACCTGGTTCCACCTTTAAAACTCCTGACAATCAGTATTTCACCCTGTTTTGCCGCCATCAACGGCATCAGAGACAATCGTCGTTTGAGACAATGGGTACAAATACCATAAATTTCCATTTTATGCTGCAGCATATGGAACCCATGCGTTGCCGCAACCTGCAGTTGGAGATTTTCAAGCTGATTGTTCTTAAACTCGATGATCCGGTTACATTTAGTGCATATCATATGGTCATGATGTTGGCCTATATGCCTGTGCTCGTATCGAATAACACCGTTGTTAAACCGGTGTTTGTGGGCAAAACCATACCGACACATGAGGTCCAGGGTATCGGAAATAAAGGCGGGGGCCAAATCAGCATCTTTTTCTTTTATGATTTCAAATAGTTCAATCTCTGAAATATGCCGCTCTGTCTGAAAAAAAGCCTCCAGAACCTTCATGCGGTCTTCCAGGGAGTCAATACCTTCCTGTTCAAAAAGCTTCTTGAACTGATCTTTTTCCTGAAGATGGATAGAATGCATCACATGACCTTGACAATATCAGCCGTTTGGACCTGGAATCGTGTAGGTCGTACATGACCCGCTCGAACAGTTTCGTGTCTGGCTCGTAGTACCCTGCTTCCCTCCGGACGCCACATTGATTGTGTGACTGGTAGTACTGATAACCCGCTCGACTTCTTCAGCGTCACATTCCGGGCACACCATCTCCACTGACTCACTTTTGTTCATGACAAGAATTTCGAAAAACGCTTCACACTTCAAACATTTAAATTCGTATATAGGCATTGTAAAATCCCATAACTTTTTGTAAAAAATGGATTTAAAATCTCATCTAAGGAAACCAACGACTCTGCCGGACAACACAATTCACCCAACATTCAGAAATTACAGTTACGACCATAAATGAAACTGTACTTGTAATACTATCGAGCAAAGATTGTCAAGAGATGAGTCAACTTACCAGGTATTCTTAATGAATGTGATGGAAGTCGATCCATAAGGCATAAGAATCCGGT
>JAOZSO010000175.1:0-7022 GCA_029939655.1 Desulfobacterales bacterium | reverse complement strand
GGATGAAATTTGAGGGCCTGCTTACGATATAGCCGGGTAAACGCGTCGCTGTCCATTTGACGCAGATTTTTCCATGTTGTTTCAAATAGCCGACTGGCTTCCGCTATGTTCAATCGGACTTTTTTGGGGGGCCGGTAGGTGCGATGACGATTCATAAATTCATGCAGGTATCGCGGCAAAGGGGAGACTCGCTGTACGGCATGATCGAAATAGAGAATGACGTATCGGCGGAGATATGCCTGCAATCCATCGGTTCCAGGCATACCGGCCCAGAATGTATCGTCCTTGTTCAAGGTACAGACAGACTCGATAAACAGGGTGTCCACCCTCTCCTGTTGAGGGCTGCCGTCGATCTGATCCGGCCGGGAATATAAAAGGTACCGCTGAAAACCGAAGATGACTGAGAGGTAGCGGGTCAATTCACTCGGGCGGATGATGCGTTCTTCCCGCATGAAATACTGCTCGATTTCATCGCGGGATTTGGCGCTGAGCGCCCGGAAAAATTTGTCCGGCATCTGGTGAATATGCTGCTGATCCATAGATCCGAATCTTAGAAAATGGATTCGCCGCTTGTCAAACAGGTGAAAATCCTGAGCATCCTCATCCGACCCGGACACCCGTTTTTCGGTTTTTCGTTTAAATCCCTGGATGACCCGTTGGATTTCTGGATCCAGAAAGTTCCAGAATATTTCGTCGAGTTCATCCTGTGTTGGAGTCAACCCCTGTTCTCTGAGGGTTTCTTCCACAACTTCATCGAAGTAGTAACCTTTTCCTCCCGGATAGATGATGTACTGTGCGGGGTCGGTTCCCAGGTCGAATAAAACACGGCTCTTCAATTGCGAGCCCTCCTGGAAGGTTTCGCGAATGTAATAGTGTGTCTGCTGCTTAATCCGTTCTTGCGCAAGGTACATGGCGTTCTCAATCCGTTTTTTCACGGACACATGCACTGAATGAGTCTTTAACCCCTACCTTTTATGAAATCTGGCGAGTCGTGTTTTATGGGGGGATGTCCATTTGTTTTCATGTATACCGCTTTTCGATTAAAGCGGCAAGAACGAGTATTTTTCTCCCATACCTCTCGGCTGCGGGACTTAATCGGAACAGGGTGATCCAGGGGACATGGGGGGCACTGACTTGTATTTCACTCCCGCCGGTATTAACTTACGCGATAACTGTCGCTTTTTTATAAAGCCCCTCAGGAGATTTAGACATTATGAACATTCTGGAAGCCAGGCATCTGAACAAAACCTATGCGCTGGACAACCGCCGCATCACCGTGTTGAAAGATATTTCGCTGTCCATCGCTACGGGAGAGTTTGTGGTTATAACGGGAAGCAGTGGGAGCGGAAAAACCACGCTCTTGACGCTTCTCTCCGGACTGGACCAGCCATCTTCCGGTCAAGTCACCATCCAAGGGCAAGAGATCACGGGTGCAACCGAAGATGAACTGGCGCCCATTCGCAACCGCATGATCGGGTTTGTTTTTCAATCATTTCATCTGGTGCCTTCTATGACAGCCAAGGAAAATATCATGTTTCCGGCGGAAATCATGGGCAAAAAAGATGCGGAACAGACCGCCCGGAGGCTGCTGAAGCGGGTGGGACTGGCAGACAGGGCAGACAACATGCCGAGTCAGCTTTCAGGTGGAGAAAAACAGCGCGTATCGCTATGCAGGGCCATGGTCAATCATCCCAAACTGTTGTTTGCCGATGAGCCCACAGGAAATCTTGATTCGGAAAACGGCAGTGTTGTCCTCTCCCAGCTGATCGACCTGAAAATGGAACAGGGCGCAACCCTGGTTTTGGTCACCCATAATCCCGATATCGCCAAGGCTGCCGATCGTGTTCTGACCCTGGAGGATGGCAGGCTTTCCCAAAACATTTCCAGAATTCCAGGACAGGGACAATGATGATCCACCCGGGTTTCATCAGACGTGAGATCATACGGTCTTCGAAGCAGGCCATGGTTTTCATCCTTTGCGTGGGACTTTCCCTGGTCACCCTGACGGCATTTAGCGGTTTTTCGAAAAGTATCTATCTGTCTTTATTACACGATGCCAGAAAGCTGCATGCCGCCGATATCATTATCCAGAGCTACGAGACCCTATCGAACCCACTATCCCAGGCGATTTCAGAAAAAGTACAGGAGGGTAGTGCCGAGCTTGCCCGATATCATGAATTCTACAGTGTCATTCGAACGAACGATGATAGTACCTCTGTTCTCTCACTGCTGAAGGTCGTGGAAAAGGGATATCCCTTCTATGGCAATGTCGTACTGAAGTCCGGCAGGCCACTTCACGAGGTGCTGACATCCGGCCAAACCGTCGTGGCGCCGACGCTTCTGGATCGCCTGGGGCTGAAGATAGGCGATGCCATTCAGGTGGGCTATACCTCTTTGACTATCCAGGACGTGGTCTTGACTGAGCCGGACCGACCTGTCAGTATTTTTTCTTTTGGGCCGCGCGTCTTTATCGCTGCTGAAGATCTCGATACACTGGGTTTAGTCCAAACGGGCAGTCGTATACGGCAAGTCCATCTGCTGAAGGTCAACGATAGCGAACAGATCGATGCCTTGGCTTATGGACTCAGGCAGGTTGCCGATTTGGAAAGGGAGCAGGTCGATACCTTTCAAACGACCCGGTCGCGGATCAAGCGCTTTCACGAAAGATTTATTTTTTTCCTGAACCTGGTGGGCATTTTCATTTTGGTTGTTTCCGGGGTTGGTATCCAGAGCACCCTGACCGCCCTGTTGAATGAAAAACAGTATGCTATCGCCATTATGAAGGCTCTGGGTGCTACCAACCGCTATATTCTGGTTCATTATATGATGATCGTTATGCTCCTGGGAAGCATTGGCATGGGCGCGGGCATCCTGACCGGCGTTTTCATTCAATTTGGCCTGGTCAACCTCCTTTCTGCATTGCTACCACCGAACACACCCTTCTTGATTGCATGGTCAGGTTTGGCGGAAAGTGTGGTTCTGGGCATACTGGTGGTACTGATCTTTTCCTTCTTGCCTCTCTACCGGTTGAGGGGCATGCGTCCGGTCATGATTTTACGAAAAGATATCCCGGTGTTGACCCGGCACTGGCCTGTATTGGCATCCTACGGAGTTTTTGCCCTTTTTTTCTTCGGGCTGGTTTTTCGGCACATGCAGGATATCCGTTTCGGGCTTTATTTTGTGGCCGGTGTGTGTGGACTCATTTTGATAACAATGGCCATTACCTATGGGATGCTCAGAGCATTGAAGGGACTGCATATCCGGAACCTGGCCATCCGCCAGGCGGTCAAAGGTTTGTTTCGAAAGGGCGGCGCAACGCAAACGATCATGGTATCGCTGACAACATCGTTGTGTGTGATCTTTTCCATATATCTGGTGGAGCAGAATCTCGATGCCACGTTCGTAAAATCTTTTCCGCAGGATAGTCCGAATCTCTTCTTTCTCGATATTCAGCCTGCTCAGACGGCAGCTTTTTCTAAAGCCATGAACCAGGATGTTCCGTTTTACCCGATTGTTCGGGCCAGGGTTACCCATGTCAACAACGACGCCATCGATCGGCAGTCGGAGCGCAACAAAAAACGTGATAATCTTGCCCGTGTTTTTAACTTGACCTACCGGCACCATCTCCTGGATGATGAAGTTATCATCAATGGTGCCGGGCTTTTCCGTAGTGACTGGCAGGAGATCCAGGTGTCGGTCCTGGACACCGTTATAGACATGCACCCCATGGATATCGGGGATACAATTCAATTCAACATTCAGGGTGTTCCGCTGACGGCACGCATATCGAGTATCCGATCCCGCACAAAAGGTTCGTTGCGTCCATTTTTTTACTTTGTTTTCGAAAAAGACACCCTCAAATCGGCGCCGCAAACTATGTTCGCAGCGTTTCGTGTGTCCCAGGAGGACATCGGGCCGTTACAAACCCGTGTGGTGAATCAATTTCCCAACATCAATGTGATCGACCTGACGGAAACAATTCGCGTGTTTGCAGGCATCATAAAAAAGTTGTCGGAAATTATTCGGGGCTTCAGTGTTCTCAGTATTTTTGCCGGAGTCCTGATACTCATCAGTGCGGTTTTTGCCACAAGGGCGGAACGGATAACCGAATCCGTCTATTACAAGATTCTTGGCGCACGGAAGGCATTTGTGGTAAAGGTATTCTCACTCGAAAATCTGTTGATTGGACTTGCCAGCAGCGTACTGGCCGTTATCCTTTCCCAGGCGGGAACCTATGTGATATGCCGGTTCGTATTGGAAATCGACTTTCGGATGTTTTTAACATCCTGCGCTCTGATGGTCGCTGCCGCGGTTATTCTTGTCAATGGGGTCGGGATCTTCTCGGCAAGATCGATTCTCGAAAAAAAACCGATTACCTATTTAAGGGAGCAGCCCGATGCATAGTTCAGGCTTTCTTTTTGCAAGGAAGGATTCGGCAGGCAGGTGTCTGCAGGAAAGAAGTTACCTGATACGGATCATGGTGTTTCTGTTCGTTCTCCTGAGTATTTTTGCCTGCAGCAATGAATCTCCCTCTGCAAAGAGCCGGCCTGAATTGCAGGGGAACGGTGATATGGGCTTCGGCACCATCGTGGCCGTTGGGGACAGCCTGACCGCCGGTTATGGTGTGGATGAGACCGAGGCATATCCGGCTTTGCTCGAAAAACGCCTCCTTTTAGATGGTTTCTTTTTCAAGGTCATCAATGCGGGAATCAGTGGTGAAACCAGCAGCGGAACCCTGTCTCGTATCGAATGGGTTATCCGTTCACTCAACCCGGACATCATTATCTTGGAAACCGGTGCCAATGACGGCCTGCGGGGGGTTGACCCTAAGGTGCTCGAAAAAAACCTGGATGGGATTATCACCACCATCCAGGCCAATGGTATCGGCATTCTCCTGGCCGGAATGAAAATGCCACCCAACCTCGGACCTGTCCACACCGCCCGTTTTTCAAAGATATATCCAAGAATGGCCAATAAGCACAATATTCCCTTGATTCCGTTTTTTCTGGAAAGTGTGGCCGGCGATGCACGTTACAACCTCTCGGACCGAATGCACCCGAATCCCGAGGGGTATCGCCGTATCCTGGATACCATCTATCCGTATGTGTTGGAGGTTATTAAGCGGAGACCATAAGTTAGAATAGGCTGTAGACTGTAGGCTATTCGTCATAAACGGCCATCGGCTAAGAACATAGAGGGATAACGAACTCGAACCTTTGCGCTTTAGTTTTGATCATTCGAATTTAGGTTATTGGGTATTGTTTCGGATTTGGGATTTGGTACTTTGGATTTAAACGATATCTGCTTAGCTTTCTATCAAATAGCGCCTGAAGTGCCTAAATGAAAATGGTTTGATACTATAGTTGAATAGGAGTGCCCATGGGATTGTTAAGGTTTTTTTCTCCAAAATCATTTGATGTTTTCGAAGAAAAGGGTGATCGGCTGGTCAGGTCCAACGACCTGGGGTTGGCGAAGCTGCAATACGAAACAGCTTTGTCACGCCTTGAAGGCTCTTCTTTGCCGGGTGTAATAGAACACCGGGACAGAATAGAGGTAAAAATCAAGGATGCCCGTGAGTCACTGGCCCTGCAGCATAAAATTTCTGCGGAAGAGCTATTGGCGGCAGGATGTTTTGAAGAGGCCGGGGAACTTCTGGAACTGGCGCGGGAATTAACCCGCGACCCGCAGCTAATCCGAGAGATGGATGCATTGGTGACCGATGTTGCTGCAGGTTTCCACACGGAATTGGAGGTTGAGGTATCGGAAGGAGCCGATGAGGAGGTCTTTGATCCGGGTGACGAGGATTCCTATTTTTTGATACTCTGCAGCACCTTGCCGGATGACGTCCAGGTCGCCTACATGGCCTTGGGTGAAAATTTTCAATCCGGATACATTGCGCTGAACAAGGGGGCATTCGAACCTGCGGCAGACCTGCTGAACAAAGCCCTGGCTGACCAGGGAGAACGCATCACGTATGTTCACCTGGAGCTTGCCACTGTCTATCTGAATCTGGGAGATGTCCAGACGGCCAGGGCCCTTCTGGAAGTTTTCATCGAAGTATACCCTGAATCTCATCGGGCATATGAAGCGCTATGCGAGATCTATTGGGAATTCGAAGATTATGAGCTTGCGGACAACCTTCTGCAATCCTGTCCGGACACACTCAAGACATCGGAGCCCCTCCTGCTATTGATGGGTGAAACGCTTTTGCGCTCCGGGAAACAGGGGGAGGCTATTTCTTTCTATCTTAAAAGCATCGAATATCTTGGATGGAGCGAAACCATTGCTATCGCCCTGGCAGGGACCTATGAGGCCATGGACAGGAAGGAAGATGCGTTGGGGACCTACCAGGAAGTTATGGCCGGCTGCAAAAGTTGCCACAGACGGGTAAATCCCTTTGCCAGACAGCGATATGCGGAGCTAACTTATGAAGCAGGCGATATTTCAAGCGGGCTTCTGGAAACCTATTTTTCTCTTTGCCGGGAGGAACCTGATAATCAGGGTCAATATTTTTCCAGGATCAGCGATATTTACAAGCGCCAGGGTTATCCTGCAGAAGCTCAGCGATATCTGGAGATGGCCGGAAAAGGGGAATCAGGAATGAATACACCAGAATCTGAGGATTAAAACCCTAAATCCAAATATCGAAATCCGAAACAAATTAAAATATTGAATGCTCAAATGACCCAAAATAGTCCTTATGCTTGATCGTCTGTGTTCTTGTTTGGAGCATTTTAATTTATATCATTGAGTATTGTTTCGGATTTCGATATTCGTGCTTCGAATTTAATAAAAGGCCTCCACTGTAGCGTTTCACGATATTACCCCAACACCGAAAAGGTGCTTCCCTGGATGATCTCACGGTTTCGTGAAAAGATGCCCGTATTCAGGGTGATGTCAACATGACACAACCGCACTTGCAGCGGGTCTGCATCATGGTCATGGTCGTTTTCAGACGCGTCGATCAGTTCCGCCATCAGGCGGCCGATGGCCGGGCCGTTTTTGTACTGATTGCCGCTGGT
>JAOZSO010000008.1:0-23598 GCA_029939655.1 Desulfobacterales bacterium | reverse complement strand
CATATTGCAAAATTTTAATGAATGCCTATGTTTGAGACTGATTTTTTTCTTGCAGAACCGAACAGAAGATCGTTGCCGCTACACCACCGCAGTTATTAAAGATGGACAGAGACATGAATAAAACACAAACCGCTTCATCACCATTTGCATTGAACAATATCCGCATGTTCATTGCCTTTCGGGTTTTTTTCAATGCCCGGTTCTACTACCCCGTATTCACGATTCTGTTTCTCGATTTCGGTCTCACCATTTCCCAATTTGCCATCTTGAATGCCGTCTGGGCTGGAGCCATTGTATTGATGGAAGTTCCATCCGGTGCCCTGGCAGACATCTGGGGGCGCCGGAACATGCTCATCTTTTCCAGTCTCCTGATGATTGCCGAATTGTTACTTCTGTGCATCGTCCCCCTGGGGCATCCGACCCTGTTGTTTGCCATCTTCCTGGTCAATCGCGTTCTGAGTGGTACCGCCGAAGCCGCTGCCAGCGGTGCTGATGAGGCCATTGCATTCGATTCATTGAAGGAGGTGGGGCTGGATGGGCAATGGAGCAAGGTCCTGGCCATGCAAATGCGTATGCGCGCTATTGGACGTATTTTCGCCATGGCAATAGGTGCGGCTATCTACGATCCGGTATTTATGCAGCGCCTGATGGGCTGGTTTGGATGGCAGGTCTCCCTGACGCAGGATGTCACCATCCGATTTCCCATTTACCTGACCCTTATTATGGCCCTGCTGACTTTATATTCAACACTGCGCATGACGGATTCAGACCCGACCTTATTAAATGACGAATGCAGCGCTCTTGAAACATGCGGGCTCACCATCAGGGAAATCCTTATGAAGACACTCGGGGCCGGCAAATGGATTCTGCAGACCCCTTTTGCCATGATCATTATCGCAGCAGGGCTCCTCTTTGACAGCATCATCCGCATGGCAGGGACACTGGGCAGTCAATATTACCGGCTCATCGAAATTCCCGAAGCCATGTTCGGCATCATCGGCTCCGGTATGGCCCTGATAGGTATTATTATACCACGCATATCCATGAAAATGGTCGAGCAACATACGCCCCGGTTTAACCTGCTCATGGTCAGCACCACCACCATTGTCGGTTTTTACGGCATGACTTTTTTCAAACCGCTCTACGGGTTGATCCCGGTTGTTATTCTCTACAGCGGAAGCTACACCATCGGATTTTTTGTAAGTCACTATCTGAATCACATTACGGAATCGCATCAACGCGCCACGGTTTTGAGTTTCAAAGGACTTTTCATGAATCTCTCTTACGGCATGATCGGGTTGCTCTATGCATTCCTTATTGCCATGCTGAGACCCGGCATTTTAGAAAAACAACCCGATCTTGCACCCCAACTTCTTGAGAACCTGGTTTTTATTCAATCCTTTCAATGGTTCCCCTGGACATTTGTCTTTGGGTTGATCCTTTTTCTGGCCTTTGCCAAATATAAATTAGGGCCTTCTACGAATAAAGTTGGAGGGCCGATTTTATGATCGGTCCGGAAGCATTGGCAATCACTTATGGTCTCAGCTCCGCCATCACCTGGGGCGCCGGGGATTTCAGCGCCGGGTTTGCATCGCGAAAGAGCGGCGTTATCAGTGTGGTTCTTTTTTCACAACTGATCGGGGCCGCGTTTCTCTTCCTGCTTGCAATGGTTTTTTCAGAATCACTCCCACCACTGCGGGATATGGTCTTCGGAGGACTGGCAGGTGTTTTTGGGGTATTGGGTCTTATCGCCCTGTACGAAGGCCTCTCCCGGGGCCGGATGGGTATCGTTGCACCTCTGTCCGCTATTGTTACGGCACTGATCCCCATCAGTTTTGCATTCTTTAAAGAGGGCTTACCAAGGGTCCCCCAGATACTGGGGCTGGTCCTGGCGCTGTCTTCAGTCTGGCTTCTCTCCTTCTCAAAAACAAAAGAGAAAAGATACCGTCACACCGAGTTTACCCTGCCCCTGCTGTCTGGAATCGGTTTTGGTCTCTTTTTTATCCTCATCGACAGAGCTATCCAGGAATCGGTTCTCTGGCCTCTTGTGGGAACACGCTGCGTGTCGCTCCTGATAATGTCAATTCTGTTTATAGCCAGTTCAAATGCACGGGTCCCTGAAAAAAGCCAACTCCCCTTTATTTCTTTGGCAGGCATTTGTGATGTCATGGGCAACATGTTCTTTGCCCTGGCAACCAACATCGGCCGTCTTGATATCTCCGCTATGCTCTCCTCCCTCTTTCCAGCGGCCACCGTCATGCTGGCATGGTTTTTTCTCAAGGAAAGACTCAACCGCCACCAGTGGCTCGGCGTTGCAGTAGCGTTGGTGGCACTCTTTCTGATTTCAGCATAACAATCGTGTAAGAATTTTATTGATCTGATTTTTTGTGGACAACCCTGTTCGTAGTTGACATAAATTTTCATGCTCAACCGCACACAACGACGTATGAAACAAACTCTTTATACTGAAATGCCCTATCGATCATTTAAGTACAACCGCATGAAAATTTATTGTAAAACTATGGGTAACAAAATACCATGGCTCCTGCGAAGGTTGACGGATGATCTTTTTTCGATCGAGAAACTGTTTGAGTTTCTTAGAGACCGTTATACCGAACAGATCGAAAAAGGATTATTTGTCGGCCGCTAGTTCAACTCTGTTTATAGTGAATATGTTTCGGTGGACTGCAAATAATGAAGAGGGCTATTCAGACATGAAAACCAACTACAAAAGGATGATCCAGACCGTTTCGCTCCTCGTCATCAGTTGCGCATTTCTCTGGGGATGCTCTTTCCTGAACGACTATCAGGACAGCGGTGAATTGAAATTGAACGGCCTGAAAGCACCCGTAAAAGTATTGCGGGATGAAAAAGGCATGGCCTATATCTATGCCCGGAACAGAGATGATGCCATGATGGCATACGGTTTTGTCACCGCCCAGGACCGGCTTTTCCAGAGGGAGGTCACCCGTCGCTTTGCCCAGGGAAGAATCTGCGAACTCGCCGGAGAAAAGGCCAGGTCACTGGATATCCGCATGCGTACCATTGGGTTTTTTCGCAACGCCAAACAACAGGCAGACATCCTGGCACCTGAACCCCGGCGCCTGCTTCAGCGATACGTTGACGGCGTCAACGCCTACATCGAAACCCGCAAGGATACCCACCATCTTGAATTCAAACTGGCCGGGATTACCCCCACAAAATGGACCATTCAGGATTCTCTGTCCCTGGCCTATCTTTTGAGCTGGAATTCCGCAGCCAACCTCAAGACGGAAATCATTGCCCAGATGCTGGTGGACGTCATCGGTCCCGAAAAAGCCAAGAGCCTTTTCCCCCTCAACCTCAATCCGGATGACCTGTCTGATAATGCCCGGAACGGATATGCCCTGAACGCTTTGCAAAAACCGCTCGGATTGACCTCGGGCTCGGAGGTAAGAGATTATCTCTCAGATGGCCCCCTGAAAATCGGCAGCAACAACTGGGTGGTTTCTTCCCGGTTTTCACCCGGCGGCAAACCCATATTAGCCAACGACCCCCATCTGGATGCCCGAATCCTGCCCGGCCCGTGGTACCCCTGTGCAGTGATAACACCTGATCTTCGCGTTGTGGGAGCCGGCTTTCCAGGCTTGGGCGGCATGATTATATTTCGTAACGAGCATGTTGCCGTGGGTGTTACCAATTCCTACGGCGATGCCCAGGATCTGTATGTGGAAACTATCGATCCGGCAAACCCCGACCATTACATGGAAGGGGACACCTCGATGCCCTTTGCCGTTCTGGAAGAAAATCTTTCCATCAAGGACAAAAATGCCCCTGACGGTATCCGTCAGGAAACCATTCAAATTCGCATGACTCGCCGGGGACCGGTGGTGTCTGATATTTTCCCGAAACTGAAGACGAACAGAGTCCTGACCCTCAGGTGGGCGCCCTTCGAAACCATCCAGCCGGATATCGGGCTGGAAAAGCTTCTGTATGCCCGATCTGCTCCTGAAATTCGTTCTGCCCTCTCAAATCTCAACTTTGTCATGCTTAACTTTGCCTTTGCAGACACAGACGGCAACTTCGGATGGCAGACCTCCGGGAAATTGCCCATCCGGGAACAGAGAGACGGCACCCTTCCTTATGTTGTTTCAGACAGCGGCGACAACTGGAAGGGCTGGATCCCCTTCGAAGAAATGCCGCATGCTTTCAACCCGGACAAGGGGTGGGTGGGGACATGCAATCACTATACCCCCCCGAGCGACTATCCCTATTACTACTCTTCCCATGCTGCAGCCTCCTTTCGATACCGGCGACTGAAACAGCTCCTGGATTCACCGGGCCTGAAAACAGCTGAAGATCACTGGCAATACCAGCGAGACACGCTTAATCTAATGGCCAAAACCATTGCGCCGATCATGGCTGCAGCATTGAACACCCGCCAGGAAACCGCAGAGATGGGCCGGATACTTTCAGCATGGGATTTTCATGACGACGCCGACAAAGCTGCTCCGGCCATTTTCCAGTCCACCTACCGGTTTTTTGCACTGATGACCTTTCAGGACGAACTGGGTGAGGACCTTAGCGAAACACTGCTGGACAACTGGTACTTCTGGCAGGAAAGACTGTTTAAAATGGTGGAAGAGAATGATTCTCCCTGGTTCGATGACATTTCGACGAAGCAGATTAAAGAGACACGGGACGACCTTTTCCTCCGGGCAGGCCGTAAAGCCGCGGACCAGTTAAAAGCTGAAATGGGAGATTCACCAGACAAATGGGAGTGGGGAAAAATACACACCATCGAACATGTCAGCCCGATCCGGCGGGAAGGCTTCGGAAAAGGGCTGGTGGGGAGTGGAAAGATTCCGGTGGGGGGTTCTTCCGAAACGCTGTTGCGCAACTATTATGCTTTTAACAAGCCTTTCGACGTCATCGTCTCGGATTCCATGCGCATGGTGGCCGATCTGAGTGATCCGGAGAAAGTTCTGGCTGTGCTGCCGGGCGGCGTGAGCGGACGCTTGTTTCATCCGCACACCAAGGACCAGATCAAACCTTTCATCAGCGGTGAAAAAGTTTACTGGTGGTTCAGCGATGAAGCGATCCAGGCACACACCCAGACGACGCTCGTGCTGAACCCTTCATGAAATATCCGGCAAACACCCGCCCGGATATTTCATCATTTTAGTGCTACCGTTATCGGTTATATGGATCCCCACGGGTAACCCGTGGTCCCATTAAAATACCCGTCTTCGCCTTCGGCTACTCCGTGGTTATCCGCCTCATCTGTGGGGTGACATCACGCCGTAGCAATCTACCTATGTTTTTGGCATTCGTCCACGGGCAAGCCCGTGGTATTCTGCGAGGGCGGATAAAATCTGCCAACCGGCTGCTTTCCAATGCGATTCTAACTTGGTTGGATTGCGTTTGATGAACTCATTAGGACCATAATTGCCGGCAGCAGGAAAAAATCCGCCGCCAGAGCAATCAAGATGGTGATCCCGGTAAAGAAACCAAAGTTTACCAGGTGGTTCAGGGACGCGAACATGAGGATAAAAAATCCGGTGCATAGAACCAGTGACGTAATCAGAAGCGCCCGCCCGGTCCCCAGCAACGTCTCCCGCACCGCTTCATACGGATTTGCGGTCCGCTCATAATATTTCTGGAAATTGTAGATGAAATGGACCGTGTCATCCACCACGATCCCGATGGCAATGCTTCCGATCATCAGGCTGTTGATATCCAGGGGGATATTTAACAGACCCATAATTCCCATGGTCGTGAGAATCGGTAAAAAGTTCGGAACCATGCTCACAAGTCCGAGTTTCCAATTTCCAATCAATACTACCATCAGGATTGTAATGGCGACGAACGCCACCAGATAGCTTTTTGTCATGCTGTAAATGGCTGCGCTGATAGCCCTTGCCAAAAGGGCCATCAGGCCCGTGGCATGAACCGACGCGGAATCCTGGAATTGATCTGACAGTCGTTGCTGTATTTTATCAATAAATTTCTCACAAACCACGGCATCCACCCAGGGCGTTTTGATGGTGATCCGTGTCTGGCTGAACTGGTTGTCCACGATGCGTTCCAGGTCGTCCGACCCGCTGTTTTCAAACAGCAGGAGTTCCTGTGCCACAACGCGCCGGTCCTGTGGAATACTGTAATAGGCTGGGTCGTTCTCATTCAGCGCCTGGTGGATTTCCTTCAAAATGTCCGTAATAGAAAAGACCTTCCCCACGGCGATACCGTCCTGGTGGAACGTTTCCGTCTGCCTGCCAAACGACTCGATCCGGTTGAGAACTTCAGGCGCATGCAACCCGTTTTCACGATGGGTATCCAGCACAATCTCCAGAGTGATACTCCCCTTCAGTCGGGTGTCGATGAAACCGAGATTCTGTTTGTAGGGGGAGTCGTCCGGAAAATACTCGACGATATTGTGAGAAAAATTAAGCAGAAATACCGCCGGAAAGGCCACCATAAAAATTAAGCCGCCGGCCACCATGATTTTTTTCCGGTGGGAAGTGGATATAACGGCAATTGCTTCGAGAAACCGATCCATGGTCCCCATGCGGGCAGGCATGTCATGTTTTGCTGTGATCCGCGTCAATGCCAGCAGCGGCGGCAATAGAACAACTGTGTACAACAGAGCGAGCACTACGCCGGCAGCGGCAAAAATACCGATCTCTGCAATGGCTCTCAAGTCGGCAAAGAGAAAAGAGAGGACGCCGGCAGCGGTTGTCAGGCTTGTCATAACGATGGGGATCCCCGAGTGTCCCAGGGCTTTTGCAATGGCCTCTCTTTTGCTCTGTCCCCGGTCAAGCATCCGATAGAAGATAGCCAGCACATGTACCGAATCGCAAACACCTACAGACAAAAGGAAAGCCGGAATAACGGTGGTGGTAATCTTGATTGGAATTCCGGTAAGAGACATGAGGCCGATGGTGGAAAACAGGGCGGAATTGATGATGGCCATGGGCAGGATCACGCCGGAAATCCTTCTAAAAAGAATCCCTAGAAACAATGCCACGGATACCAGTGACAGCACAATGCATCTGCGAATATCACTCATGGTGGCTTGGTTAAAAGCATTCACCACCACCGGGCCTCCGGATACCGTTATTGGAAAGTCGTTCTTGCTGTGGCGCCCTACCACCCGGTTGATGGCCATTACCACTTCTTTATTCTCTTTTTCCGAAAAATAATGTGGCTTTTCTCCGGGCGAGGCCGTTTCAGAGATCTTCTCATCAAATGCATCCAGAAAATCTTCAGTCTGCGAAGGTTTGTCTGTCACTGCCGCTTCTGTCTCAACGATGATGGCGGTAACCTGGGCATCCTCGGATATGAGGTAATTGAGATAGAACGGGTTCGACAAGACCTCTTTTTTTAACTGTGCCAGGTCCGTCGGATGCTCGGGCCAGTCTTCCAGGAGATCCTTTACGATGAGACTATCCTTGTCTCCCCGGGTGCTTCGGACATTGATCAGGCTGGTGACCTCCCGGAGATAGGGGATCTCGTCTTCAAGGTCCTGGTGGAAAGATTGAAGCCGTGATAAAAAGGTGCTGCTGAATATTTCCGGGGATTGAACGGCGATGACAATCAATTCTGCCCGGCCAAACTGGTCCCGGAACCGGTTGTATTCTAAAAGGCTGGGATCTTCTTTCTTGAGAAGGGCCTCCGAAGAGGTGTCGATGGAGATGGAGGGAATCTGAAATACAAAAAATCCCACCAGCAGACACGTGGCCAGCAACACCTTAACGGGGTTGTCATACAACCATGCACCCAACCATTCGAATCGCTTCTCTGTTGCATCTCTTAAGTTAGGCATTATGATTTCTTGGTCATGGCTTTTCGTTCTGCTGCAAGCTCTGCAAGCAACTGTTGGATGGTCCAGTTCTCCGACGTAGGCGTCAGCGTGGCCCACAACGCATTCATCATACCGGCTTTTTTGCACACCGTCATGAGGCTGATGAGTTCGTTTTGTGAAATACCCGCAACAACGATTGCCCGTGGAAGATTCGAAGAAACAGACTCGCCGCTGTTGTCGGGAAGCTGCAAGAGTGCTGACAGCGCCATGTCGCCCTGATCATCCGACACCCATATTTTTGGGACTTCCCGCAGACCGACCATTTCGAGAACGGTTCCAAACTTGGGTTGGGCTCCGGATGGAAACCCGCACAACAACAGCTTCCGGGGACCAAAGAGAGGTTTATCCGATGTCGTGACTTTTTCAAATGTTGCATCGACCATCTGAATACTCCTTGCTATAAAATGATGAACCTGTTTTCATTTTTTTCTACGACAATCTGTCAAATGCGCCCATATTATGGTATGTCCCCAATAAAACATCGGAAGCCGATCGGCAACATAAATGTAGTAATGGATATAGACAACCACCTTTGATAGGAATGGAGAAGATACAATGACAGAGTTGACACTGGAAGACAAATTCAAAAAAGCCACGGGTGTTATCTGCAAACAGGGCATGTTCCCCTTCCCTTTGAGTGAAACAGCCATAACAATTATCAAACGTGTGGTGAAGGAAGAGGAAGAGCTCGACCTGATCTGTGCATTCAATGAAGCCTCCTCGCAAACCATGGACCAGCTTAAACAGACCAGCAGCTTTTCCGAGGAGACTATCGAAAGGCTTGCCAACAGCCTCGCCAAAGCGGGTTTGCTCTTCAACCAACCCAGTTCGAACGGCGTAATGATTTATCGTCTGCTTCCACTGGTGATGATTGGTCTTATGGAATACAAATTTATGACCCAGTTGACCGGCAGTGACGAGGAGCGGGAGTTGGCTGAACTGTTCGAAACCCTTCTGGCAGAGTTGAAAGACGAGATCCAGAATAACTACGATGCGCTCAAACCCCTGTTTGAAGTTGCACCGGCTGTTGATCGGACCGTTCCCACAGGCCAAACCGATAACGGCAAAACAATCCAAAAGATAACAGTCGACCAGAGCGTGGACATGCCGGAAGATTTTGTCCTCCCGAGCCAGACAATTGAAGACATCATCAACAAGTTTGACGAAATTGCCGTAGGGTATTGTTTCTGCAGGCAACGGCGGAGTCTTCTGGGGGATGATTGTGCCACCAGCGCCCCCATGCTGAATTGCTTTACCTTCGGAAAATCCGCACGGCACACGGTTGCCCAGGGATTTGCCAAGAAAATTACCCGTGAAGAAGCCCTTAAGATCATGAAGGAAGCAGAAGAAGCCGGCCTCGTCCACAAGGCCTTTCACCCCGGATCCAGGGAAACCAGTCCGGAAACGAGCATCTGTAACTGCTGCAAAGACTGTTGCGACACTTTCGGTCTCTGGCGAAACGGGACCATGCCGCTCATCAACTCCACCTATCATCTTGCCATGATCGACCAAGACCTCTGCACCGGCTGCGGTACCTGCGTGGACTGGTGCCCGACAGATGCCATTGCGCTGGATGATAACGGTTTTGCAGAGCGGGATGAAAATGCCTGCATAGGGTGTGGGGTCTGTGCCAGATTCTGCCCGGATAGCGCCATTTCACTCAAGGAAGGATTGCGTAGGGTCTATGTTCAGCCCCCCAGACTGAGGGAGAAAATATGACACTTAAAAAAGGGCAATCGGCACCACCATTTCAAGCCATTGATATGTCCGGAAAGGATGTTGCTCTGACGGATTACAAGAGCAAACGCCTGCTCTTGTCATTTTCAGCGCCTATCCACCCCGCTCAGTCCCGCTGAAGCGGGATTGCGAAAACTCGAAATATGCTTGATATTCCTACATTTTCGCGCCTTGCTGAACGGGCGCCTGAACTCTGAAAATCTGCGAACTTATTTCTGCGCGAACCCTTAGGTACTACATTCTGGGGGTCTCCCGTCGATCTGAGATAGTCCTGCGATCTTGATCGGATCTTTTCTCGGGTGAATACCCGGGGGCTGCTGTCTGCCGCCTGTCTTCTGATATTCGTCTGCCACCATTGTCCGGAAATGGAACACCTTCCATAGTAATCTACCTCCAGTCTGTCTTGTCCCTTTATGTGTCGAAAAAAACGCAACTGTCCATAATATAACACAAAACCAGCCATCCTGTCAAGTCGGACGGTGTGGGTGTTCGCCGAGGGTTTAGAAATCTTCGAAAGTCTCGTGACAACCTCTACCTCAAGGTTGCAACTAAAGATCTTTTTACCCGGCAGCCCTCCGCCGCTGCCGCTCCCTGACAATAATTTCGAGTTCTTTGCTCATCTGACCGGCAATGGCCGTATTTTCCTCGGCCCGCCGGGCCAGATACGGCAGCGTCGATGCCACCGGGCCAAAGGGCAGGTACTTGGTCACGTTGTATCCGGCATCGGCCAGTTTGTAGCTGATATGATCGCTCATGCCGTATAGCTGTGAAAAATAGACGTGCGGGTGGTCGTTGGGGATACCCCTCTCAGCCATGAAGTCTGCCAGTAACTTGCAACTGGTTTCATTGTGGGTCCCGACACAAATCTCCACCACATCGATATGATCCATGAATAAACGCAATATTTCGTCGAAAGACCGGTCGGTTGCCGGCTTATCCGGATAGATGGGCGACGGGTGCCCCCAGTGCCTGGCCCGTTCCCTTTCCTGTTCCATGTAGGCGCCTCGAACGATTTTAACTCCCAGCAGAAAAGCATTGCGTCGAGCATTTTCGATCAATCGTTTAAAATAGTCGACCCGGTCCGTGCGGTACATTTGTAATGTTGTGAAAACAATGGCTTTTTTCTGGTTGAAGATCAACATCATCTCTTCGGCCAGATCATCGATGATACCCTGGATCCAACTCTCTTCCGCATCGATGTAGATGGGTGTGCCACCTTCTTCAGCCTGCTTACAGATGTCAGACAGGCGTTGCTTCAAGCGTTCCCAGGCCGGTTCATCTTCTTTTGACAAGGCACCCCCGGCTGTCATTTTTTCGAGCAGTGATTCAGCGACAATACCGGTCATTTTCATACAGGCACAGGGAATGTTCTTATCCGACCCCGCCTGTCGGATGGTCTGCAAAATCGCATTCTTTGTTTCTTCAAAGCCGGCTTCGTCCCCACCCCCTTCCACAGAATAATCCAGGATAGCGCCGATACCCGATCTACCCAGTTGCGCGATTACTTTCTGATATTCGCGGCGGGTCTCGCCGCCGCAGAACTGCCTAAAAACAGTGGCCTTGATGAGTGGTTTGACGGGAAGCCCCATGGAAAGGGACAGTTTGGCGGCTCTCGACAGAAATTTTACCAGGAAGGGGCGCTTGGTCAGCAGGAAAATCAGATACGACAACTGCAGGTCTCTGTCGGATTTATGCTGAAACGCAATGGATGTATCCTCAAAATGAATCGGAAGCTGTGAATCTGAATTATCCATTGGCTTTGACATGCTTCATTCCTTTAAACCAAATATCATTAACTTAAAGCGATACGTAGTTCCATTTAATGTAGTGCGGGTCTTTAGACCTGCAAAAACGTTCTACAAAGAAGTGACAACGTCGCGTTTCATAAAATCGTCTCTACGATTTTATGGGGTGAAAAAGAAACGGCGGCACGGGAATGTCCATGACCGAAGCCGTGGCCCGCAAGAGTTCCGCTTCCGGAATCGAGACTTTTGTATCGAACAAAACACACGCGCAACAGGCATCGAAGATAACGCGTTTAATGCTTGGAGCGGCCAGTGCCAAACGATTGAGAGCAACATCGACCTCTTTGAAAGATACGGTTTCCGACATCGATTCCTTGCGTGTTACCCCTGCCGATCTTACCTGTTCAAATCCTGCCTTAAACGCTTTTTCCGCCTCCTGAATATCCTTGTTTCCCGATTTTGCAAGCACGGACAGCAGGTTGACCATCTGCGGCAGCAGAAGGTCCATTCGTTTAACGATAGTCTGCCTTTTCGAATGGCTGTAAACCATGCCGAGCTGATGCGTCACAATCTTCTCCAATACGAACTCGAACAGGGTCAGTTTGCCGTCCGCCTCTACCAGAACCTGAATATAGCGTTTCAGCCCTGCAACCTGTGCTGCTGACATACCTCTGAGCGTCGGGATGGCCAGTTCCAAAACAGGAAGGTAAAAAACAGGTTTCAAGCTTCTTATCTCTTTTTCGAGAATCAGCGTCTGGCGAACGACTTCAACCGGTGCCGTTTTTTTCAACACCTTGATCTGGCGGTCTCTTTCCTTTAGATCGCTGTCCAGCAAGAGACCGCAGACAATTGCCGTGGCCCCCAGCAGGTCATCCAGCTCATCCCGTATCTTACCCGGAAGCGCAGACAAGAGCTGGGAGCTGTAGTCTACATGCCGGGGTGTCATGTGGCCGATGTATTGCCTGGCTTCTCCTGAATCGGCTGCCATCATGGATACCGACGAATCGAATCGCCCTCCGGGAACCGTCTCGGATAACGATTCGGATTCATTCACGCGGCTGGAATACCCGGGTTCGATTCTGCGGATTCTTTCATCCAGGGGTGGGTGTGTTGCAAACAAAGAACGGATCGCCGTACCAAAAAAAAGGTGACTGGCTTCATGTGCGTTGGGAGACTCTATCCTGGAGCCTTTGCTGAATCCACCGATAATTTTCAAGGCTCCGGCAATGCCGCCCGGGTTTCGCGTAAACTGGACAGCAGATGCATCTGCAAGAAATTCCCGCTGTCGTGAGACCGCGCTCTGGATGATCCGGCCAAAAAGCTGACCCACATATCCGATCACCACCAACGCCAGGGCCAGGAGTGCAGTCTGCCCACCTCCCTTTTTACTTCCCGACCTTCTGCTGCTCCACAGGACGCTCCGGCCCACAATCGCAATCACCATGATACCGTATAAAAAACCGATCAGGCGTATATTCAAACGCATATCGCCATTCAAGATATGGCTGAATTCATGGGCGATCACCCCCTGCAACTGCTCGCGGTTCAACGTCGAGAGGCAGCCACGCGTGACGGCAATCGCGGCATCCCCAGGCGTATAGCCGGCCGCAAACGCGTTGATGCCTTCCTCCTCCGTCATAAGATACACCTGGGGTACCGGCACACCGGATGCGATGGCCATTTCCTCCACCACATTGAGCAGTCTTTTTTCGTCTTTGTCGGCAGACAAACGGTTTACCCGCCTACCACCAAGGTGCTCCGCTACATAGCTTCCCCCTTTTTTCAGCTGCAGCATCTTGAATAGACTTCCCACCGTAATAATGCCCACCGCCACGAATGTCACCAACAAGAACATCTGGGCGTCAAACCATTTGAACCCGTTCCTGGAAATGCTCAGCTTGTCCATGGACAGATAGAAGGCCAGCTGCACCGCAAAAAAAACAGCCACCGCCACAAAGATGACCGCCAGTATAAACAGGAAGGTCAGATATAGAGACCGTGTCCGTGATTGATCCTGCTGGGCAAAAAAATCCATCTTAGAAAGACACCTTTACCGGTTTTCGTTCTTCGGGTGATTCGGTTGATTCCAAAAGTTCGGCCGGATGGAAACCGAACGATCCGGCTATCAGGTTGGCGGGAAACTTTTCACAACTCGTATTAAATTCGGTGATGGCATCGTTGAATGCCTGCCGGGCAAAGGCGACACGGTTTTCCGTGGACGTCAGTTCTTCCTGAAGCTGGATCATGTTCTCATTGGCCTTGAGATCCGGGTAGTTTTCTGCCAGAGCAAAAAGACGACCCAGCGTTCCGGTCAGCGCAGCTTCCGCGCCGGCAAGCGCTTTCATGGCTGTTGGATCACCCGGGTTTCCGGACGCCTGCTGATTTGCGTTCACGGCGCTGTTGCGAGCAGTAATGACCGCTTCCAAGGTCTCCCGTTCATGTTTCATATACCCCTTGGCTGTTTCTACGAGGTTGGGAATCAAATCGTATCGCCGCTTCAGTTGTACATCAATCTGGGAAAAAGCATTTTTATAACGATTGCGCCCTGTGACCAGCCCGTTATAAATTCCCGCCACGATGACAACCAATACCAGAATGATACCGCCGATCACAATAAGTGTTATCATGTTTTTCTCCTGTGTGAGCACGTGATATTTTTTTGTAGCTGATTCCTATTTCTCACCGTAAGCATTTGCCTTGAACCCTTCTTAGCTTTTTAGCGATTTAGACTGTAGGCTGTTAGGTGCCTTTTGCCCTGCGGGCGATATTACGCCTTCGGCTGACATTGATGGTCATTAGCCCTTCGGGCGACATTAGCGCTGCGCGCGTAATTGATTGTTGCTAATAGCTGACGGCTTAACCTAAAACCTAACACTTAAAACTTAAAACCGTCTGTTTCCCCTCCAGACCTCCGACCCTTGAAACCTAGTTCTTGTTGGCTTGGCACTTCACTAGAAACGTTTTGGCGATGTTGCTCGAGTAAACCACGATCTGCTTCAGCAGATCCATCAATTCCATGTGGACCTCGTGGGTCTTGGCAGATTCCACCTGTTCCTTGCGTATGCGTTCGAGATGTCTGGCCCGGTACTGCTCTTCCAGGTCCAGATACGACCGCTCGCTGGACATGATGTCCCTGGCCGTATCGACATCCATTTCCGTAAAAGAATCTTTAAGGAGTTCAATCCGCCGGCAGACTTTCTGGTGATAGATCAGAATTTCCTCTTTGCCCTCTTCAGAAAAATCGATCATGAGATCTTTTTTCTTGGCGATAAGGGGCACCATATTGCGGTGAATGAGGTCGGCCAGACTCTCCAAATCACTTGCTATGGAAATCATACCAAACGCTTCGTTGGTCTGTTCAGGGGCCACGCCCTGAGCCGTTACCTTGAAAAGATATTCCCTGATCTTTTCTTCGATAAAATCAATTTTTTCTTCTCGCATGTCAATACCCTGGAGGAGCGTCAGGTCTGACCGCCACGCATCCGTACTAGGGATTTCCCGTATGAGGAACTCCTTTTCCTCCGGGTCTGAAACCTCTTTTTCGATCAACTTCTCATCCGACATGAAGGGAATAATAATGGAGGCCAGCATTCGCCATACCAGCTTGGCCATCCTGGCCACTTCCGCCCGGGCCAGATCCAGAGCTACGGCTGGTGTGGAAATACTCTCCTCGTCCAGGTATTTGGTGGTCATAGTAACATCTTTCGATTTCTCTTCGTAAGGAAGAATTCCGACAACAAGCCTGGAAAAATATTCGGTGAAGGGCAGAAAAATCAGAGCCAGGGCAACGTTGAAAATGGTATGGGCATTGGCTATCTGGCGCGCAGTTCCGGAGTCGAATCTTTCCGCGATCATCCGGATGAAATCTGCAAACCATGGTATCCAGAAAACAAAAAGCAGCACACCTGCCAGTTTAAAAATGACATGCGCCAGAGCTACCCGCTTGGCTTCACGCGAGGTACCGATAGAGGCCAGCCCTGCTGTGATGCAGGTGCCGACATTGGCGCCGAATACCAGCGGGATCCCGGCTTCGAGGGTCAGAAGACCTTGCTGAGCCAGGACAATGACCACACCGGTGGTGGCACTGCTGCTCTGGACCAGCGCCGTAAACAGGGCCCCGATTAAAATTCCGAGGAACGGGTTCTCCATTTCTCTCATGGTGTCGATAAATACGGCATACGTTCTCAGAGGATTCATGGCATCGCTCATAAGTTTCATGCCGAAAAAGAGAATACCGAAGCCCATGATCACATCACCGATATTTTTTGTCATTCCCCTTTTCCCGAACATATGCAGTGAGAATCCAAGGGCGATCATCAGCAATGCATAGTCCGTCAACTTGAATGCGATCAACTGCGCCGTGACGGTAGTACCGATGTCAGCTCCCAGAATAACCCCCATGGACTGGACAAAGGTCATCAGACCCGCCTGAACAAAACTGACCAGCATCACCGTGGTGGCACTGCTTGACTGGATGACCATGGTAATGAATGCGCCTACAAACATCGCAATGACACGGTTTCTGGTCAGTGCCGCCAGTATGGAGCGCATCCTGTTGCCGGCGGTTCGTTTCAGGCCGGTGCTCATCTTTTCCATGCCATAGAGAAATAGCGCCAGTCCGCCCAGCATGCTGACACAGAGAAAAAACCATGAGATGGGTTGCGATCCTGATTCTGCGGCATAGAGGAATGGCGTGTACAATAAAGCAATACCGCCCGCTATCATCCAGGGAATGTATCGCTTAAGACAGTGAAGTGGCGCTTTCATTTATCAACCTTTCAATAATTGAACGTCGTCGAGGCCGAGCAATTGGGTCTCATAGCATATTGATTATATATCGATGCGGGGCATAGTATCATGGGATGCGCCTTTCTGCAATTTTCTTATTTAACTCAACTTTCAGGTTTCACCATCGATAGAGCGAAATGGGTGATCCAATGGCGAGTTCGCAAAGCGCCAGGGGATTATTCATTTCGTGTTCGCTGGACCCCGAAAGTTGAGTTATGCTAGAAGTCCGCTTGATTTCACCTTGCCCGCATGCCATAACCATGGCAAAAAAATAAAGGGGAAAAACCATGCCGACAAACTTCGATATCAAGATAGACCGCCGCCATACCGGTTCCGTCAAGTGGGAATTTGTCCTAGACTCGGAAGACCCGTCCAAAAAGAATAGAACCGATGCCTGTTTCGGCAGCAACCGGGTCCTGCCAATGTGGGTGGCAGACATGGATTTCCCAAGCCCTGAACCGGTTATTAAAGCCCTGCAGAAACGTGCCCAACACGGTATTTTCGGTTATACACAACCCGACCAAGCCTACCTGGAAGCCGTGACCGGCTGGATGAAAAAGCGACATGGATGGCACGTTGAAGAATCATGGATTGTGACCACCCAGGGGGTGGTTCCGGCACTTCATCTGCTGGTACGGACGCTTACCCAACCAGGAGACAAGATTCTGATTCAACGGCCCGTCTACTATCCTTTTTTCAGTGCCATTGAAAAGAATGGTTGCCGGATCGTATCAAACTCGCTTGTAATGACTGACGGCCAATATCGCATGGATTATGATGACCTGGAAACCAAGGCAGCCGATCCGGATGTCAAACTGGCCATTCTATGCAGCCCTCATAATCCTGTTGGCCGCGTCTGGACACGGGAAGAGACCCAACGCTTCGGCCACATCTGTCTGCGCAACCATGTACGGGTCATTTCAGATGAGATCCATGGGGACCTGGTCTATCCGGGTGTGACTTTCTCTCCCTTTGCCGTGGCAGACAGCGCCTTTCAAGAAAACACTGTTGTCTGCACCGCACCGAGCAAAACGTTCAACCTGGCCGGCCTTCAAACCTCCAACATCTTCATTCCAGACACAAAGATCCGTCAAAAGTTCAAAGAAAGCCTTCTCGCCAATGGCTTATTCGGGCTCAATCCCTTCGGCGTGACAGCATGCCGGGTTGCATATGAAGAAGGAGAGCCCTGGCTTGAAGATCTCCTGCATTATCTGAAAGCCAATCTCGATGCTTTGATCAACTTTTTTGATAGTGAGATCCCGGAAATCAGGGTCATTCACCCCGAGGGGACCTATCTTGTCTGGCTCGACTGTCGATCCCTTGGCCTGGACAAGCATCAACTCAGAAACCTCTTCCTGAATCAGGCCCGTGTCTTTCTCGATGAAGGAAGCCTTTTCGGACCCGAAGGGGATGGATACGAACGCATCAACATTGCCTGCCCACGGTCCCTTCTCATGGAGGCTCTTGAACGGATCGTCGCCGTGATCAAAGGATGATGCACGTACATACCCGGGTCCAAAGGGCCTGGCACTGATTCAACCCTATAAGGGATTAATATTATACACATTCAGCGTGTGATAAATTCTAAATCCGAATTTCGTGCTTCGGATTTAAGGAACTTACAACCTTGGAATCGTTATCCCGTTCATCCATTTCACACCCCTTGCAATTGGTGCGAAAAGCCTTATCTTCAGGTTAAAGCTTGATCACAAAAAGCATTACCGGATCACCACCGGTGCCCGGTCATGCTTTTTATTTTTTTACAAAACAGGACAAGGATAAAACAAATGCCGGAAACACCTCAACAAAACAACCACCTGAGAAATATTGCCATTATTGCCCATGTCGATCATGGCAAAACAACACTCGTGGATGCCATGTTTCGTCAAAGCGGCCTTTTCAGAGACAGCCAGGTTATGGACGACAGACTCATGGATACCATGGATCTCGAGCGCGAACGCGGCATCACCATCGCGGCCAAAAACTGTTCGGCCGTATGGAAAGGTGTGCGAATCAACATCATCGACACGCCCGGCCATGCCGATTTCGGTGGCGAGGTTGAGCGCGCCCTTTCCATGGCTGACGGTGCCATTCTGCTGGTGGACGCATCCGAGGGTCCCCTGCCGCAGACCCGTTTCGTTCTCAAAAAAGCTCTGGCGGCAGGGCTGAAAATCGTGGTTGTCATCAACAAAATCGATCGCCAGGATGCCCGCGCACATGCCGTTCTCGATGAAATCTATGATCTTCTCATCGATCTGGAAGCTACGGATGAACAGCTCGACTTCCCTCTTGTTTATGCCATCGGTCGTGATGGTATCGCAATCAAAGAACCGGATGAGGAAGGCCGCAATCTGGACCTGTTGTTTGACACCATTCTCCAGGAAATACCCGGTCCCTCCTACGACCCAGGAGCACCGTTCCAGATGCGTGTTTCGGATCTCAGTTATTCTGATTACCTGGGAAGGCTCGCGGTGGGAAAAATATTTAATGGCAGTGCCCGCTCACGCGACAGACTGGTCTGTATCGGAGAGAATGGGCAGAATATTCCGTTGAAGGTCTCCAAACTACAGATCTATGAGGGGATGACACTAACCGGTGTGGATGAAGTCCAAACCGGGGATATTGTCGTCATCGCCGGTATCGAAAATGTCAAGATCGGTGACACCATCTGCCATCACGAACATCCCAGGGCACTTTCCAGAATCCGGGTCGATGAGCCGACAGTTTCCATGAAGTTTTCGGTCAACACCTCGCCATTCGGTGGCCAGGAAGGCAAATATGTCCAGTCAAGCCGTCTCCGTGAACGGCTGCTAAAGGAAACCCTTCTCAACGTAGCGATCCAGATGGCTGAAACCGATGACCGTGACAGCTTTCTTGTCAAAGGAAGGGGGGAATTTCAGCTTGCTATCTTGATTGAAACCATGCGGCGCGAGGGCTTTGAATTCTGCGTAGGACAACCCGAGGTCATCTTTCGGCATGAAAAAGGTAAAAAACTGGAGCCCATTGAAAAACTTTTCGTGGATTGTGAAGAATCCTTTCTGGGTATCGTGGTTGAAAAACTCTCTCTCCGCAAAGGCAAAATGATCAACCTGATCAATAACGGCACCGGCCGCGTACGTTTTGAATTTTCCATCCCATCGAGAGCCTTGATCGGCTACCGGGATGAGTTCCTCACCGATACTCGTGGCACCGGTATCCTGAACTCTATTTTTGATGGATACGGTGAATACAGGGGAGATTGTTCCAGTCGATTCACCGGATCCCTTGTTGCGGACCGGACCGGAACGGGGGTAGCCTATGCCCTGTTTAACCTCGAACCCCGGGGACGACTCTTCATCGAACCGGGTGACCCGACCTACGCGGGGATGATCGTCGGTGAGCACAACCGGAGTCAGGACATTAACGTGAACCCCTGCAAGGAAAAAAAACTTACGAACATGCGTGCCTCGGGAAAAGATGAAGCTGTTATCCTTTCCCCCATCAAGCCGCTCACCCTCGAATTTGCCATCAGCTTCATTCGTGAAGACGAACTGTTAGAAGTGACCCCCCGCTCGTTGCGTATGCGTAAAGCTGTTCTTTCCGCCTCACAACGTCATACCTTGAACTCGGCCAAATTCAAGTGACCATCTCTTCCCTTCCCCCTTTACAAAAGCACTGGTTTCCGATAGAGGAGCTTGCACCGGGGACCGTACCCGGAAATATATTTAAAACAGTTTTTATAAGCCATCTATAAAATAGGATTTTTTAGTTAGCTTATAGAAAGACCAGGAAATCATGCACACAGACACATCCATCACCACCATCGCAAGCGAACTCAGCATCAAGGACCAACAAGTGGGCGCCGTGGCCACGCTCCTTTCGGATGGATCTACCATTCCATTTATCGCACGCTATCGAAAAGAAGTCACAGGAAGCCTGGATGAAGTTGCCGTGACAGCTATACGGGACAGGCTCCACCAGTTGCAGGATCTTCGTGAGAGACAGGCGGCCATCCTGAAATCTCTTGAAAAACATGGGCACCTGACAGATGAACTCCACCAAAAGGTTCTGGAAGCTAAGACCATGGTGGTGCTCGAAGATATCTACCTGCCTTTCAAACCGAAACGGCGAACGAAAGCTGTCATAGCAAAGGAAAAAGGCCTCGAACCCCTGGCGCATCTGATCCTGGAGCAGAACAACATTGATCCATCCCAGGAAGCGATCCATTATATCAATCCTGAAAAAAAGGTTGAAACCATAGAGGACGCCCTTGCCGGCGCCCGGGATATTATCGCCGAATTCATCAATGAAAACGAGGAGACGCGGTCCCGGATGCGAAACCTCTTTTTTACCAAGGCCAGGATAAAGAGCCGGGTTGTCATCGGCATGGAGGAAGCCGGCGCCAAGTTCAAGGATTATTTTGAATGGGAAGAACCGATCGCCAAAGTACCGTCTCACCGGATGCTGGCCATGCGGCGTGGAGAAAAAGAAAACGTTCTTATCCTGGACATTTCACCTGCAGAAGAAGACGCCATTGCCATAATGGAAGATCTGTTTGTCAAGGGTGATGCGGCAGATTCGGCTCAGGTCAAACTATCTGTCATTGACGGGTACAAGCGACTCCTGTCCCATTCCATGGAAACAGAAACCCGTATGCATACGAAAACGCGTGCCGACAACGAAGCGATAAGGGTTTTCGCGGAAAACCTCCGGCAGCTGCTGTTGTCACCGCCGTTGGGAGCAAAACGCGTAATGGGAATTGATCCGGGATTCAGAACAGGGTGTAAGGTTGCCTGTCTGGATCGCCAGGGAACACTTCTGCATCACGATACGATCTATCCGCACATGTCGCAGCAAAAAGCAATTCAAGATACCGCTAAATTACAATCCCTGTGCAAACAGTTTCAAACCGAAGCCATTGCAGTAGGAAACGGCACTGCAGGTAGAGAAACCGAGGCCTTTGTCAAGGCGGCCCTGCCACCAGAAATGACTCAGGTGCTCATGGTCAATGAAAGTGGTGCATCGGTCTATTCTGCATCAGAAGTGGCCCGTGAAGAGTTTCCGGATCACGATCTTACCGTACGTGGAGCCGTATCCATCGGACGACGGCTGATGGACCCCCTGGCCGAACTCGTGAAAATCGATCCAAAATCCATCGGTGTCGGCCAGTATCAGCACGATGTCGACCAGACATCCCTCAAGCAGACCCTCGACGACGTTGTGATGAGCTGCGTCAACAGTGTAGGCGTTGACTTGAACAGGGCCAGTGCCCAGCTGTTGACCTATGTGTCAGGCTTAAATGCCGGAATTGCCAAAAACATCGTCCTCCATCGTGACACCAGTGGCCCCTTCCGGAACCGGAAACAACTCCTCAAGGTATCGCGTCTGGGGCCCAAGGCTTTTGAGCAATCGGCAGGTTTTCTGCGCATCATGGACGGCGAGAATCCCCTCGATACCAGCGCAGTCCATCCTGAAAGCTATGATATCGTTGACGCCATTTCCAAAGACCTGGGCACGTCTGTTACCGAAATGATGAAAAAATCTGATTTGCGAAATCAGATCGATCTACCCCGCTATGTAACAGCGACTGTCGGCATCCCCACATTGAATGACATTCTGGATGAACTGGCCAAACCCGGACGCGATCCAAGAGAAACATTTGAGGCTTTTTCATTCACCGACGGCATTGAAAAAATCGGTGATCTTCGTAAAGGCATGCAACTTCCCGGTATCGTAACGAACATAACGGCCTTCGGCGCATTCATAGATATCGGCGTCCACCAGGATGGCCTCGTTCATATCAGTCAGATGGCGGATCGATTCGTGAAAAACCCAGCCGACATCGTCAAGGTTCAGCAAAAGGTCACCGTAACCGTACTCGACATCGATATGGGTAGAAACCGGATATCCCTTTCCATGAAAAAATCCGTTGATCCCATGGAAAAAAGCACCCGGAAAAAATCTGAAACCCCGAAGCAGAAGCATCGCCCAAGCAGGCCAAAACCAGATAAATATCGGAAACCCGAAAAAAAACCAATCATTCAAGGTTCCCTGGCGGAAGCACTGCTAAAAAGCGGCTTGAAATAAAATCACAACACGATTTTATGAAACAATACCTTCATTATTAGCTGCCGGATTACAGGAACTATTGGGGACGGGTATTCATATATTACTATAGGCTACTTTCATTGTTATTTTCCCGAAAATAGTAATATATGAATACCCGTCCCCAATCCGACATAGTAGAGGTACTATCATGATATCATCACGCAATAGAGAAACGCTCCACCAGCGCCTCCAGATAGCGCGATTTTACCTGTTGGGTGGCCAACGCCCGGTCGATGGGTGGCAGGCGAAGAATAGCGCCCAGAACAGCAGCCAAGGCACGATGATGCCAGAGCACCTGGTTGTCGAAAATCAGATGCTGAAGTTTACCCCGTTCCAGTGCCATCACCACGGCCCGGTGCGTTCCATTCAAAGGTGTAATCACCCGTTGGGATCGGGATACCAGGGCAAGAGATTTACTTTTTGTACAGGCTCTCACACAAACCCCGCAGCCTAGACAGCGGTCTTCGTCGACCCTGGCTACCTTTCTCTTCGGTCTGTGCGGATCATTGGCGGATACGAGGGTCATGGCCTCCACCGGGCAGAGTGCAACGCATTTACCGCACCCAGTGCAGCTGCCCTCTTGAACTTCCGGTAAAAAATTGGTGGTGTGAATTGGTTGCATGACCGCAAAACGCCGGGCCGCGATCATGGCCTCACAGCAGCACCCGCAACAGTTACAAATAAAATTAACCCCCTGGCGTACATTTTCCCCAAACTGAACCAGATTGGATTCGTGTGCCTTGCCCAGCAATTCCAGCCCTTCCGAAACATCCACTGCCCGTGCGTGGCCGTGCCGGATCAGGGATTCAGCGGACGTATTGAAGGTCATGCAGATGTGCATGGGTGCATCACAGGCTCTGCCTTTGTGCATCATCTTGTGCCGGCAATAACACATGCTGATGCCCCTGTGCGTGGCATTCTCAATCACGCTGCTTGCCCGTTCAAAGTCAAGAACATGCAGGGCATTCTCCACCGATAAAACCGGTTCATGAACAAAGGCACGCCCAAGCTGTGTCTGACCCCGGGTAAAGAGATCCCTTATAAAGTCCTCCTCTACATTGAGATACTCGTAGAAAAGCTCCCCCAGCAATTTCTGATCGATATCGTCACGGATACGCATCATGGAGAATTCAAAAAAACCTGCCATGGGAGGCGGTAGGACATACTGCATCTCTCCCGTGACTTCAAAATCCACCAGCAGGGCCTTAGAAGCCAGACTGTCAAGGATTTTACGGGTTTCGCTTTCGGGTAGGCACCAGATCCGCGCGGCGCGACTTGCGGTAAAAGGCCTGATGGGAAGCAGGGAAACCCGTTCGGCTTCTTTCCTGTCAAACAACACCATCAAGATTTTCGTCAGCAGTTCGGATGGGGGTGCACCCTGGGGGAAGCGGTTCAGCA
>JAOZSO010000174.1:0-7077 GCA_029939655.1 Desulfobacterales bacterium | reverse complement strand
GCAGCAGATGCTGGTGCTGGGACGGGCCATGATGGCCCGCCCGAAACTGATGCTGATGGACGAACCCTCTCTAGGGTTGTCACCCCTATTTGTGCAGGATATTTTCAGCATCATCAGACGGCTGAACGATGAACAGAAGATGACTATTTTGCTGGTTGAGCAGAACGCCAACATGGCCCTGCAAAACAGCGCCTATGGTTACGTGCTGGAAAACGGTCACATCGTCATGGAGGACACCTGTGAGAACCTGATGGCCAGCGATGACATCAAGGAATTTTACATGGGGATCAAGGAAGAGGGCGTACGGGGCAAACGCCGATGGAAAAAAAGGAAAACGTGGCGATAAATTTTTATTTCCGTCTGCGCATAATGAAACATAAACCATTTGTTTTGTGAAATACCGGCATGATATTTTAAAACAAGCCATGAAAATTTATTAAATAAGTAGCGCTTATGAGTTCAGTACAATACGACCCTATTATCATCGAAGGCTGCGACACCATTGTGAAACTGTTCTGGCATCGCGTTGGGCAGTTGGATAAAAAAGTTGCCATGCGGGAAAAGAATTTCGGCGTTTGGGAGTCCTTTACCTGGGCGCAATACGGCAAAAAAGCCAGGGAAATCGGCATGGGGCTTTTGGCGCTGGGGTTGAACCGGGGCGATGTCTGCTCCATTGTCAGTGACAACAACAAAGAATGGTTGTATACCGATATGGGCATCCTCGGCAGCGGCGGCGTCACCAGTGGTGTCTACACTACCGACTCAAGCAAACAGCTGCAATACCTGGTGACGGACTCGGCAACACGGTTCCTGTTCGTCGAAAATGAAGAGCAGCTGGATAAATACCTGACGGTGAGAGATAAAACACCCACCATTGAAAAAGTTATCGTATTCGATTCCGAAGGGCTGCATGAATTCTTGGATGATCAGGTCTTGATGATCGAGGGCCTGTACGCATTGGGTCGAAGCCACATCGAGGCGCATCCGGATCTCTGGGACCGTGAAGTCAATAGATCCAGACCGGAAGATCTCATGGCATTGATCTACACTTCCGGTACTACCGGCCCACCCAAGGGCGCCATGGTCAGCCACCTTAACGGCATGTACCAGATCGAAACCTTCGACAAAATTCTTGAAATCAATGATAAAGATGAGCAGCTTTCCTTCCTGCCCCTGTGCCACATACTGGAAAGACTGTTGTCCATACTTATTCCGCTGAAATCCTGCGGTACGGTCAATTTTGTGGAGGGACCCGACACCGTTCCCGAAAATATCCGGGAGTTGTCCCCGACTACCTTCATAGCGGTCCCACGCATATGGGAAAAATTCTATTCGACTGTTCAGCTTCAGGTCAAAGATGCTACCTGGTTTGGTAAGTGGGCCTATCACACCGCTGAAAAAATCGGATACCGGGCTTCGTCGTATAGAATCAGACGGAAAACCATACCGCTGCTTTTATTCGTCGTTTATTGGATTGCCCAAAAAACAGTCCTGAACAATATTCTGCGCATGATGGGGCTGGACCGACTCAGGTGGGCGGGGACGGGCGCCGCTCCCATTTCTCCGGATCTGATCCGGTGGTATCTGTCCATGGGCGTGGATATGTTCGAAGCTTACGGACAGACAGAGTGCTGCGGTGTGGCCACTGCCAATATCATCGGCAATTCAAAACTGGGCACCATCGGCCAGGCGATTCCCGGTAGTGATGTCGAAATCTCCGCCGAAGGAGAAATTCTGATAAAAAGCCCCGGCGTTTTTCTCGGCTACTTTAATCAGTTGGACAAAACTGCCGAGACAATCATGAACGGCTGGTTGCACACCGGTGATGTCGGCAAAAAGGATAATGAGGGTTTTGTCACCATCACGGATCGCTTGAAGGATATTATCATTACCGCGGGCGGAAAAAACATCTCTCCCAGCGAGATTGAAAACCAGTTGAAATTTTCACCCTATATCACCGATGCGGTTGTGATTGGCGACAAGCGGAAGTACCTGACCTGCCTCATCATGATCGACCAGGAAAACGTCGAAAAGCACGCCCAGGACAACGACATCCCCTACACCAATTACGCCAGCTTATGCGCGGCCAAAGAGATTCGGGAATTGATATGGGCGGAAACGTTGAAGGTGAACAAGCAGTTTGCCCGGGTGGAACAGGTCAAGAAAATAAAACTGATCGATCAGCTCCTGACTGCGGAAGACGACGAACTGACCCCCACCATGAAACTGAAACGCACATTCGTCAATAAGAAGTATGGGGATCTTATCGAGTCCATGTACAAATAAATTTTCACATTCAACCGGCAAAGGCGAAGCAGGCAACAAAGGCATGTTTTGAATTTCACGATTGAATATTTGATGACGGTTTATGAATATTCATTAATACTATGGCAGTTTTTGTTCAACCTTAACTCAAATCGGAGGAGAAAATGAAAAGTAGAAAATTTTTACATCTGTTCTTATGTTTCGCGTTTTTGATGGGAATGGCCGTTGTGGCTCAAGCCGGAACCCAGGGTGTCACCAAAGATGAAATTGTGGTGGGGACGCACACCGCCTTGAGCGGACCCGCCGCCGGATGGGGCATTGATGCCACTAACGGCATCAGAATGCGTTTCGACGAAGTCAACGCTGCCGGCGGTATTCATGGTCGCAAGATTAAATATATTGCCGAAGATTCGCAATACAGTATGCCCATTGCGATTCAAAAAGCCAATAAGCTGGTGAATCGGGACAAGGTTTTTTTCCTGATAGGCAGCATCGGCACCCCCATGAACAACGCCATTTTTCCCATGTTGGAAAAGAAAAATATACCCAACTTGTTTCCTTACACGGCAGCACGCTCTATGTATGAACCGCATCACAAACTGAAATTCGCCAACCTGGCGCCCTACTATGGCAATATACGTGCCGGAGTGAAGTATTTTGTGGAGGAAAAAGGTAAAGAACGGGTCTGCATGATGTACCAGGACACCGATTTCGGCCACGAAACGTCTGAAGCCGTGAACGATCAGTTGAAAGCCATGAACATGGAGCTTGTTGCCGAAACGACGCACAAGGCCTCCGAGACCAATTTTGTGGGGGCCATCACCCAGCTGCGCAAGGCGGAATGTGATGTGGTTATGATGGGTACCATCATCAAGGACACGATCATCGCCATGTCCACCGCCCGCAAAATGGGATGGGACGTGGATATGGTAACCCAGACGGCCGGATGCAACTATGTGGTCCCCCTGAAGGGCGGGGAAGGTGTGGAAGGGTTGTATGGCGTCACCTCCATACCGATCATGTATGCGGACCAGGCTACCGGAAAAGCCAAAGTGTTCTTTGACAACTATCAAAAACGATTCGAGAAGATGCCCTCCGAGGTCGCCCAGCAAGGCTATTTCAGCGCAGATCTTGCCGTGATCGGCCTGGAAAAGGCCGGCAAGAAGCTGACTGTGGACAGTTTTATCAAAGGCCTTGAAAGCATCAAAGACTATCAGCACCCCTTTGGCGGGCCGGTTGTCAGTTTTGATTCCCAGAAGCACCTCGGGTCGGATGATTCGATATTCCTCCAGGTTCAGGGTGGGAAATGGGTCTATCCAGGCGGTAAAAAGACGATTCTGGACTACTAACAATAAAATTCCATAGCCATTCACCCCGTCTTGGCAGACGGAGGTGAATGGCGATTTTATTATAGGTCGGCTCCAAATACCGCCTGCATATCCTCATCCGTGAAGCAGCGTTCCGAGCTGTCCGGGTTCATGGCGTCCTTTTCCATTCTGCGGCGATCATAAGCAGGGTCCAGGATCTGGTTGTAATATTCATGCTGGATCATGAGGTTCATGATCTCGCTGGTGCCGGTCCAGATCATGCCGAGCCGGGTATCCCTCAAGGCCCTTTCAATGGGGTAGACATCCGTATATCCAATTCCCCCCATGACCTGCATGGCGTTGTTTACGACATCCCACGCCGCTTCGGTTGTGAAACGCTTGGCTTCACTCACGATGCGGCGGACGTTGGGGTAATTTTCATCCACGGCTCTGGCTGCCATGTAGCAGATGCTGCGGGCGGCATCGAGCTGGGTTATGGCGTCGGCGATTTTGAAACTGACGCCCTGATACTTCCGGATCTTCTTACCGAAAGTTCTTCTTTTGTCTGTATAGCGAACAGCCAGGTCCAGGGCCCCCCAGACCCCTAGACATCCGCCGGCCGACGTCAGGCGCTCCGGAATCATCATCTGGTTAAAATAGAGGGCTCCTCCATGCAGTTCACCCACCAGGTTTTCCTTTGGCACTTTAACATCTCTGAACACCAGTCGCCCGGTACCGCCTCCACGGCATCCCATGAGGCCGTAGAGGTATTCCGTCTCGACACCGGGTCCTTTTTCCACGATCAAAAGGCTGAGACGACTGTATTTGTGGGCATCGGGGTCGAAATTGGTTTTGCAGTAGACCAGGAAAAAATCAGCGCCCTCAGCGCCCACCACAAATCTTTTCATGCCGTTTAATATGAAATGGTCTCCTTGAAGCTCGGCCCGGGTCATGGCACCGAAAAAATCCGATCCGCCCCTGGGCTCGGTGAGTGCCTCTGCCGCCACCAGTTTCCCCTCGATATAGGGCTTCAGGTATTTCTGCTTCTGTTCTTCGGTGCCGAACATGTTCAATGCTTCACCCACGATGGAAGGCATGACAAATGCGCATCCCAGGGCCATGCCCAGACAGCCGATCTCTTCCGTGGCCGTTACATCGGCTACCCAGCTCATTTCGCGTCCCCCATACTTTTTGGGGAACCGGATGCCCCTCAAACCCTTGGCGGCCAGCTTTTCCACAAACTCCCTAGGGTAGGTAATGTCGTCATTATCCATCTTGCGTAAAAAATCGCTGGAGATTTCTTCACGGACGAATTGGCGCACTTCCTTTTTCAGTTCTTGTTCTTCCGGGGTGAGCAAAAAATCGTACACGGTGCCTCCTTTTAATTTCAAACATGCTTTTACTTGTTGAGTATGTGTTCGGGTACCACACCCGCAAGATGATCAAAGGCATCGGTCATGTGAGGTAGGTGAATAGCCTCCATGAGCTGCCACTGAAAGTTTTCTTCCAGGGTCAACTCCATGTACTGAACGTTGTTGGCAATCCAATCCGCTTCAACCCGTTTGTCTCGGTTCAACAGCGCAATCCTGCACCCGTCCCCGGCGGCATTTCCCACGGAAACGATGTTGTCGATGGCGCAATCCGGGAACATGCCGATAACCAGCGCCAGTTTGCAGTCAACGTGGGATCCAAATGCGCCGGCTACCTTGACGCTGTCCACGCGGTCGACCCCCAGTTTTCTCATCATGAGTTTGCATCCGGTGTAAATGGATGCTTTGGCCAGTTGAATCTGCCGCACATCCTGCTGTGTAATAACGATATCCTTTTCAATACTGGTTTCTTTTGCCCAGGCCAGTACAAAGAACTTTATGTCGGTTTCGGGGTGTATCCCAAACCGATTCGAAAATTGATGCTTGCTGAAGGCGCCGCTTTTATCAATGATGCCGGCTAAGAACAGCTGGGCCATTGCATCCAGGATGCCGGACCCGCAGATGCCCTTTGTTTTCATGTCCTCGGGGTTGGCGTAACTTCGCCAGGGATCCTTGCCGATGACTTTGAAATCCACCTCGTGGGTTTCAGGATCGATTGTTACCCGTTCGATGGCGCCGGGGGCAGCGCGCATGCCGAATTCGATCTGGGCGCCTTCCAGGGCCGGCCCGGTGGCACAGGATGAACAGATCAGGCGGTCTTTATTTCCCACCACCAGCTCGCCATTGGTGCCGATGTCGATGATTAGCTGAATCTGATCCTGGTGGTGTGGTTCCTCGGCCAGGATGACGCCCACATTGTCACCCCCCACAAAGCCGGCTTCATTGGGTAACACGAAAATGTGGGCAGCAGGATTGATTCTCAGGTCTAACTCACCGGCTTTGATATCGAGGCTGTGGTGTACCGAAGGGGTGAAAGGAATTACTCCCAGGGGTTCCGGGTTCAGTTGCAGCAGGATGTGATGCATGGCCGTGTTTCCGGCGATGCTCACATCCAGAATATCCTCCGCCTGAATGCGAATGACTTGATCCGTTTGGGGACCGTCAATTCCATTTGGTGTTGACAGGGTATATTCCCGGGACAGGGCCTGGTCGATGAGGCTGTTCAGACCGTCCACAAGATCAGTGCTCATCCGTTTCAGACCATCGGGATTCTCCATGTGAAAGGAGATCCGTGAGACCACATCTTCACCATACTTGACCTGTGGATTCATCATGGAAAGGGTATCTACCACCTGACCGGAGATCAGATCGCACAGATAGGCGGCCACGGTTGTGGTGCCGATATCGATGGCTAATCCGAACATTCCTGATCCGGGTCCGGGTTGAACATGGACTATTTCCTGGTCCATCCACACCATGACGGTCACTTTCCATTCACCCGTGTGCAGGGTGTCATGGAGAGTGCGCAAAACAGAAAGATCGATGCGCAGTGATTTAAGACCGTACTGTTTTTCCAGGGCAGCACAGAGCCTTTCAAAATCGCCGGCAGGGTCTTCAAGAGAAGGTGGCACCAGTTCGACAGCGTACTGTTTCACCGCAGGGTTAATCGTTATATCAAGGGGTCTTGGGGCTTTGCTTACCACCTGCTTACCGGCCCTAGCCGCTTCCGGAACGAAAATGAGCAGGTCTCCCTCCACGGTGGCAACACATCCCATGCGATATCCCTTTTCTTTTTCTTCCGGCGAGATGTATTTTTCTTCCCCGGACTGCCAGGGACCGGCATGCGAATAGGTTGATTCAATGTTTAGTTTTTGGAACGATCCCTGTTCGATGCGGATCTTACATTTGCCACAAACCTGTTTTTCACCGCAGGGGGCTTCTATGTCCACGCCCAGGCGCCGCGATGCCTCCACGATGGAAATCCCCAGGGGTACCCGTCCCCGCCTGCCCGAAGGTTGAAAAATGACCATAGCTGTTTTCGATTTCATTTATATGTCTCCAGACACATTCATCACAGTTACTGTTTATCCAAAATACTTGCATACGTTCTTAGTGAAAACAGAAATCACAAATTA
>JAOZSO010000173.1:0-7089 GCA_029939655.1 Desulfobacterales bacterium | reverse complement strand
GCGGAAAGCTTCTGGGATTCCCTACGGCAAACATCAAACTCAGAGAAGAGCTTTTTCCTAAGAACGGCATCTACGCCGTCACAGTTGACTGCCATGGCAAAAGACACCAGGGTGTTGCCAATATCGGGTACAGCCCGACCTTTGACGATAATACGCTGACCGTCGAAGTGCACATATTGGACTTTAACAAGGATCTTTACGGAAAGCCGATCGTCGTCAAATTCATCGAGCGCATCCGGGATGAAATCAAATTCTCAGGAATATCTGAACTTTCCCAACAGATTGCCCGGGATGTCCTGAAAGCAAGGGACATCCTGTCTTAATAAAAAACATTCCCTCGGCTCCTATCTCGGACCCTTGACCCCTCGAACCCTTTGTTGTATTATTTAAAAAAATTGTGAAAAATCGGTACACGTCAACAACCGTACAGATGTTTAATAGGAAATTCCATGGCCATACTCGACATTGTAACCTACCCGGACAACTTTTTGAAACAACCCACAAAACCGGTTGAGAATATTGATGGTTCCCTACAGGAACTTATCGACAACATGGGGGAAACCATGTATCAAGCACCCGGGGTGGGACTGGCTGCGATCCAGGTCGGAATCGACCAGAGCATGCTCATATATGACATTTCCCCTCAGGATGAAGACCGTTCCATGAATGTCCTGGTCAACCCGCGGATTATCGAAAACGATGGAGAGGTTTTGTCTGAAAATGAAGGCTGTCTGAGTGTGCCGGAGTATCGCTCGGATGTTAAACGCTTTGCCTCAATCCTGGTGGAAGCCTACGACAGGAATGAAAAACTGCTTCGTTTCGAAGCTCACGAGTTCTTGTCCATTGTTCTTCAGCACGAAATCGATCATTTGAACGGAAAACTTTTCATCGATCGGATCAGCCCGCTCAAGAGACAGCTTTACGCAAGACGTGTACAAAAACAGCTCAAGCAGAGAGGGTAATATCGAAACCACATCACCATTTAAAGTCGTATTCATGGGCACACCTGACTTTGCTGTTCCCTCCCTGCAGGCACTCCATGAAAGCCGCCATGATATCGTTCTGGTGGTAACGCAACCGGACAGGCCCAGGGGGCGGGGGCGCAAAATCATGCCTCCCCCGGTCAAAGAATCGGCCATTCGTTATGGATATGATTTTTTGCAGCCCGAAAATGTCAAGCTCGATTCGTTCCATGACCTCGTTGCAGGGCTTAAACCGGATTTGATAGTCGTGGTCGCCTTTGGTCAGATCCTGCCCAAACAGCTGATCGATATTCCTCCCTTCAAGGCCATCAATGTTCATGCATCACTGCTACCCAGATACCGGGGCCCTGCTCCCATTCAATGGGCAATTATCAATGGGGAAAAAGAAACCGGTGTTACAACCATGGTGATGGATGAAGGTCTCGATACCGGTGATATTCTCCTGCAACAACCGGTGCAGATCTCTCCTGAAGACACCTCTGCAACGCTTCATGACAAACTGGCCCGGGAAGGTGCCGGTCTGCTGCTGGAAACACTGGAAAAGCTCACCACCGGGAAGCTCATCCCCACAGCCCAGGATCCAGCCGCGGCATCCTATGTCCCGATGCTGCAGAAAAAAGACGGCCATATCAACTGGGAACTGCCGGCAAAAGATATTGCAAATTTCATACGGGGTATCAACCCCTGGCCCGGTGCCTTTACGTTCTGCGGTGCCACACGGCTGAAAATATACAGATCAAAATCTCTGGATAAAGAAACCCAGAAGGTGCCCGGAACCGTGCTCATGTCTTTTCCGGATGAAATTCTTGTGGCCACGGGAAAAGGCGCACTTCTCATTGAAGAGCTTCAAGGCGTCTCGGGAAAATGCCTGGCAACAAAAGATTATCTGTGTGGATGCAGCATGGAAACAGACACGGTTCTTACATGAAGAAAACAAGAGACAAAGCACGCGAAACCGCTCTCGACATCCTGAACAGCCTCGATAATTCACAGATGACCCTCGACACGATTATCGATTCCATTTTTAGCTCCGGTCAACAGTCAAAACTGGACAAGGCCTTTATTTATAGTCTGGTATATGGCGTTCTCAGGTGGCGCAGTCGCTTGGATTGGATCATTAAACATTTTTCACATACCAAACCGGATAAAATAGATCCCAAGATATTCAATATTCTGCGCCTGGGACTCTTTCAAATGATGTATCTCACACGAGTACCCATATCTGCAGCTGTGAACACGTCCGTAGAACTGGCCAAGACCGTTACAGATATTCGGATTGTTAAATATGTCAATGCGCTGCTGAGAAAAGCAAGTGTCGAATACGAGAATGTCGAGTTTCCCGATTTTCAAAAATATCCCGTGGCATCCATTGCAGCATCACATGCATTCCCGGAATGGTTGGTCCAACGCTGGGTAACGCGATTCGGACCTCATGAGACACGCAAGTTATGCGAAGCATTCAACACCATTCCGCCCATAACCGTCAGGACAAACCGCCTCAAAACCGACCGTGACAGCCTGATCCGGCTGCTGAGTGACGAAGCTGTGGATGTACAGGCAACGCCTCATTCGTCGGACGGCGTTTCTTTCTATCATCCAAAACTTCCTGTTGCGAGCCTGGCCGCATTCCATAAGGGCTGGTTTCAGGTTCAGGACGAAGCCGCACAGCTTGTCTCCTGTTTTTTGAATCCCCAACCCGGTGAAACCGTTCTGGATGCCTGCGCCGGTTTGGGAGGAAAAACCGGGCACATCGCCCAGTTAATGTCAAACCAGGGGCGTATCATCGCCATGGATCATCAAAAGCAAAAGCTTTCACAGCTTCGATCCGAAATGATGCACCTGGGCATATCGATTGTCACCACCAACTCTCATGACTTGAACACCCCTTTTGAAAAAGATCCCTCGCGAACGTTTGACCGGATTCTGCTGGATGCCCCCTGCTCGGGCCTGGGTGTGCTAAGAAGAAACCCCGATGCGAAATGGGCTTTTTCAAAAATGAATTTTGCACACTATCAGCACCGACAGGCCACGTTTCTGCAAACACTGGCACCCATGGTAAAGATTGGTGGGATCCTGCAATATGTTGTATGCAGCCTGGAGCCTGAGGAAAACGAACAGGTGGTAGCCGGGTTTATCGATAATCACCGGAATTTTATAATCCACAAATCCTACAACACACTTTCTGAAACCGTCCAACCTTTTGTCGATGATAATGGTTTTTTCAGAACGTATCCCCATACCAGCCATATGGATGGCTTTTTTTCCGTTCGGCTTAAACGGATGCAATGATACGACGTTTCGCCAAAATATCTGCGCTACTGATCGTGTTTCTAATCATCACCGGCACATCCGCATACCTGACCCTGACGTTTATCATCAAAAGCGAAGACACCGTGGTTGTGCCGGACCTGCTGGGAAAAGATGTTGTCTATTCCTTGGAGATACTGACGGATCTCGGACTCAATACCAAAATAAAAGGTTCCGAGTACAGTGATGATTTCCCAAAAAATCATGTGATATTACAAGAACCCCTACCCGGCGCAGAGATCAAGAAAGGAAGGGACTTAAGAATCCTTCTATCCAAGGGGCCGAAAGTCATTACCATGCCGAATGTCACCGGGCTCCCTGTAAGACAAGCCCGTCTGGTATTGGAAGAAAGCGGATTATGTGTAGGACATGACACCCATGTGTATGATAATGAAACAACCGGCAAGGATGTTGTTATCGCTCAGGATCCTCTTTACAGTATCCTGGTTAACCGTGGCCGTTGCGTAAACCTGCTGGTCAGCATGGGACAACGGCCCAGGGCCTATCAAATGCTTGATCTGAGAGGGTTGTCCGTTGATGAGGCTGTTATATATATCGAACGCAGTCATCTACAGGTAGGCCGGTTCCGGTATGAAGTTCATCAGGGCAAGCCCGACAACATCATCGTGGGACAGTATCCAAATTCAGGATACCGTGTTCTTGAGAAATCGCCCATCGACCTGGTGGTCAACAGAAAACCCGGACCGGATCCCAGACCCAGCTTGAACCAGGCCCAGCGCACCGGATTTTTCAGGCACAAAATAGATTCCGGCTTTTTGAACAAACATGTCCAGGTCCGGCTGGACAGCATGGGGGTGTCGAGTGAACTTTACAACAACTTCATGAGTCCAGGCCAAGAACTTTGGCTGCTGGTACCCACCAATACCATCGCGACCTTGTTTCTCTATGTAGACGGTGAGCTTGTGAAAACCCAGGTGTACAATGAACCATAGACCATAGACTGCAGACTGTTAGGCTATTAGCAACCTACAGTCTAATAGCCTACAGCCTAACAGCCTAAACTGAGGAGTTGAGACATGAAATTGATTGCACCATCAATACTATCGGCCGATTTTACCCGATTGGGGGACGAGATCAAGGCTGTTGAGGCAGCAGGCGCTGACTGGATACACATCGACGTCATGGACGGTCACTTCGTGCCGAATATTACCATCGGCCCATTGGTTGTCAAAGCCGCCAGGCGGGTGACCGATCTGCCACTCGATGTTCATTTGATGATAGAAAAACCGGAACGATATATACAGGCATTTGCCGATGCAGGGTCCGATCTTATTTCCGTTCAGGTGGAGACCTGCTCCCATTTAAACCGGACGATACAGATGATCAAGGAAACAGGCGCCAGGGCCGGTGTTGTGTTGAATCCATCTACTTCTCTGTCGACACTTGATTGGGAATTAGAAAACGTTTACCATGTCATGCTCATGAGCGTAAACCCCGGATTCGGAGGACAAAAATTCATTCCGAGCTGTCTTGACAAAATCAGAGATCTCAGAAAAATAATCGATGAAAAAAAGCTTGAGACACTCATCGAAATTGATGGTGGCGTTAATGAAAATACAATTGGCGACATCTCTGCCGCCGGTGCCGACATCTTTGTCGCCGGATCGGCCATTTTCAAAAAATCCGACTACACAAAAGCCATCGCAACTTTCAAGCATATCCTGACAGCTTAAATTTGAATTCCGCGCTGCAAGCAGCGCGGAATTCAAATTATAGATAAAGATCCTTTTTATAGACGAAAGTATAGTTATCTATAAAGCTCAAGTGATACCACAAACAGAGGTCTGGGGGGTTCGTTTTAAAGACGGGCAACTGTTTAAACTATTTACACTCGTCGATATATTATGATATATTTTGTGCTTCTGTAATTTGGATCATCTCCCAACTAATCGGTGGTTTGTATCCGAACACGACAGGATCGATATCTTTCATACACCACAGGGTGATGTTATGAACACATTTTCGAACTTCGAACCGCCCGGCACCCGTTCCAAAGGATTAAGCCCATACTCCTATGTCCAGTCCAAAGATAAGTCCCTGGAAAATCACCTCGCCATACACCTCAAGGAGATTACCCGAATCGGTGCGGCCCTGTCGGTAGAAAAGAACATCCACAAGCTTCTCGAAATGATCGTCGATGAGGCCAAAAGCCTGACAAATGCGGATGCAGGGACACTCTACATCCTGGACAAGGAACAAAAAGCCCTCCAGTTCCAGATCCTTCAGAATGATTCCATGAAAATCCGGCTCGGTGGAACGAGCGGCACCGAAACCAATCTCCCCAGCGTGCCCCTGTTTGATTCCCAGGGCAACCCAAATCATGCAAATGTTTCTTCATATGCTGCCCTGACAGGAGAGGTCATCAACATTCCCGATGTCTATGATGCAGAAGGTTTTGATTTTTCCGGACCGCGCAATTACGATAAATCGACCGGCTACAGATCCAAATCAATGCTGGTGCTCGCCATGCGGAATCACGAGAACGAAACCATCGGGGTGCTTCAACTGCTGAATGCGCAGGATCTGGAAACCGGAGATATCGTCTCTTTCTCTCCGGACTACATCGACCTGGTGGTATCGCTCGCCTCCCAGGGAGCAGTTGCGCTGACCAACACACAACTGATCCAGAATCTTACCGACCTGTTTTATGCCTTCATCAAGAGCATTGCAACCGCTATGGATGAAAAATCACCTTACACCGGTGGGCATATTACGCGCGTGGTTGATCTCACCATGATGATTGCCAAAGAGATCAATGACACAGGCCAGGCGCCTTTTCAGAACACCTGCTTCAGCGATGATGAAATGGAAGAACTGCGCCTGGCAGCATGGATGCATGATGTCGGCAAAATTACCACTCCTGAAGTCATTGTAGACAAAGCCACCAAGCTTCAATCCTTTTTTGATCGGATTGAATTTATCGAAACCAGATTCGATCTCATCGCAACAGCCATAGAAAACGATTTCCTGAAACACAAGCTCGAATTGTCCGCCGAGGGAAAACTAGACCCGGAGATGATTTCCCGTCTCGATCAGGATATGTCTGAACAAATCACCACGGTTACAAAGGATTTCGCTTTTCTTCGGGACATAAACCAGGCGGTCGAGTTCATGGATGATGATAAGCTCAAGCAGCTCCAAAATATCGCCAAAAAGACATACCATCTGAATGACAGGCAGCGTCCCTATCTTACCGAAGATGAAATCCTAAACCTGAGCATCCGTAAAGGCAACCTCACCGAGGAAGAACGCGGGATCATTGAAAACCACGTGGAAGTAACCTTCAAGATGCTCAATGAACTGCCGTTTCCCAAAAAGCACGCCATGGTACCTGAATATGCCGCCGGACATCACGAAAAACTGGATGGATCCGGATACCCCAGACACCTGAGTAAAGACAGCCTTCCATTGCAATCACGCATCATGGCTGTGGCAGATATATTTGAAGCACTGACAGCCAAGGACCGGCCATATAAAAAGCCCATGAAACTTTCTCAGGCACTGAATATTCTATCTTTTTTAAAAAAAGACGGTCATATCGATCCCGATATACACGACCTGGTTATCAGCAGCAATTTGTTTTTAGAATATGCAAAAGCTTTTATGAATCCGGACCAGATTGACGATGAGTAAACTGGACGATAACTATCGTTAGTCCCTTAACTATAAAATTTGTGTATTTTGTAGCAAAAATAATAAAAACAATCACGAAAACACGAAATATGAAAAACACGAAAATTTTCATGGTCTTTTTCGTGGTCACGCGGCGCAAGCGCCT
>JAOZSO010000172.1:0-7128 GCA_029939655.1 Desulfobacterales bacterium | reverse complement strand
CCTAAGCTGAGCTCAACTTAGGTCAGGGGCTCTCCTGAGAACAAAAAAAGGCGCCGACCTGTGTAGTCACAGGACCAGACGCCTTTGTCTATTTCATATAACTCCCGACTATACACCGTTGTATAGCGGGTTCTGATTGGTTTTAGTACATTCGCTGTAGTATTTAGTCTGATTAATGATAATTGTCAAACAAATTATCGTTACATCCGGGCCGGCAAGTTAGCTGGACCCCATAGTTATCTGTTACAAATGGAGTGTTTTCCCCGAGCGTCATAGGTTCACATCCGCATATCTGACATAACCATTCCGCTTTTCCTTGGCCACGTACATAGCCTGATCCGCCTTCCTGACCAAGCTGTCCATTTCTACAGCATCGGTGGGAAAAACACTGATTCCGACACTCGAGGAGATGTAATCGACCATATTCCCTTTGAGATTATATGGCTCGGAGAGATTCTTGACAATCTTTTCTGCAATGGCTGCCGGATGAAAATTATTCGGGTTGTCCACCAAGACAACAAATTCATCGCCACCGATTCGTGATATAAAATCGGTTTTACGCAGCGTGTTCTGCAACCGGTCCCTGATCTCCAGTAAAAGCACATCACCCATCTCATGCCCCAGAGTGTCGTTGACTTTTTTAAATTTGTCGATATCGACATAGATCAAACCCAGTTCAGTACCATACCGTTTGGCGTGATAAAGAGCGTCGCTTAACTGCTCATAAAACGCCTTCCTGTTTTTCAATCCCGTCAGTGCATCATGGTATGCCAGATAGATCAGGTTCTCTTCGTATTCTTTCTGCCGATCCACATCTCTGACAATACTGCGCAACCCTGTTTTGTTTCCCTGGGCGTCCTTGATGACTGTAGGCGTAAGGCCCACAAATTTCCAGGTGTCATCCTTTCGTCTAATCAAACAGGTTAATTCCGGTTGCGGCACGTCGGTTTCATAGATATCTGCAAAATGTTTGAATACCTTTTCGACATCCTTCTCATCCAGCATAACCGCTGCGTTCATACCGGTCAATTCTTCCCTCGAATACCCTGCAATGTCGTGCATGCGGTCGTTGAAAAAAGTGATATTCCCATCCGAGCCTACCTCACAATACCCTTGATCGATGTTTTCGATAATTGACCGGTAGCGGTTCTCACTGTCACGCAGTGCCTGATCGGCTACATTCCGAGCCTTTATCATCTGGTTGACGGACTTGGCCATGTTGACGAACTCTGAATAACTGAGAGCCTTTGCATCCACTAGAACAGCAGTGGAGGTCGATGTATTGAAAAACTCGACAAATTGATGGAAGTTGCCCCGGATTTTGCGCATCATCACCCGGTATACCAGGTACTGGAGAAGAAACATGGCGGAAAGGAGCAATGAAATGGTCGAAACCTCCTTCATGACCTTGTTTCTGAAAATCAACTGCTTGTTGAATATGACCCTTTCGATATCGCCAAACCAGAAACCTGCGCCAACATACCATCCCAACTCGGGTACACTTTTGGCAAAAGACCGTTTCAGCTCCACTTCCCGTGTGCTGGGATTGAACCACGAATAATCGGCCCACCCACCCCCGGGTTTCTCGATGGCTTTCAAAAAGAGCTGGTGTGAATTAATGCCGTCGAGGTCTGTCAGGAGAGAAATATCCTTGCCGATGAGATCGGGACGACTGAAGCTCATCAGCTGGATACCTTCGTGTGTTCGCACGAACAGGAATCCAGGTAACCGGCCCTTGTTATGAAACCGAATCCTGGATATCCAGCTTAGCATCTCCGACTCCTGGTCATCGCCGGGAGTCCGATGCTGTTTGCGCGTCCACCGAATATAGTCGATGGCCTTCTCCACCTCGTGCTTGAAAATCTCTTCCTGCTCCTGGATATAGGCTTTTTTAATCACCTCGCGGTCCTGACGGAAAAAATAATACTCGCCCAAAACAACGATACCACCCAGGAGGACCAAAGGAAGACTGATCATTAACAACATGTTCACCATGATCACGTCGACCAGACTTTTCTTCTTTTCCTTCATTGCATATTATTCCGATATTGTCTCAGTGATACTTTTTGCGCAAGCCCTTAAGGAACAAGCCGCCCAGCGTGAACCGCAGTTTTCCTATCCCGACTAAGTGTTCATATACCAAATACGGTCATTCGACAATGGCATATTTTGTACGGCTTGCGTAGACACCCAAAATAGCTTATAAACAAATAGTATAATTTTATCAAATTTGAATGGAGGCGTACCTGTGAAACGCGATTTTCTACACATCACTGACTTGACCACCGACGAAATTCATCATGTGCTGAGTCTGGCAACAGAAGTCAAGGCCGGAATACGGGCAGACAAAGATTATAAACCCTTCAAAGGGCTGAGCATGGCGATGATCTTTGCAAAACCCTCTGCCAGAACACGCCTGTCTTTCGAAACAGGATTTTATCTCCTGGGGGGTCATGCCATCTATCTGGGGCCATCGGACATCGACATCGGGAAACGGGAAGCCGTTAAGGACATCGCCCGGGTTGTCAGCCGATACAACCATATAATCATGGCGCGGCTCTTCTCACATACCCACATCACAGAAATGGCAGAATACGCTGATGTGCCGGTAATCAACGGCCTGACCGACTATAATCATCCTTGCCAGGTCATGGCTGACATCTTCACCATACAAGAACATCGCGGGAATCTGAATGACTTGAAAGTTGTCTATCTCGGCGATGGGAACAACGTGGTGAATTCCTGGCTGCGTCTGGCCATGAGGCTCCCCTTCCACTTTGTCTGTGCCTGTCCGGAACATTACGAGCCGGATGCTGAAACGGTTCGGGCGGCCGTTGCAGAAGGTATATCTAAAATCGAAATTGTTCATGACCCCAAAACAGCTGTAAAAGATGCCGACGTGGTGTATACAGATGTCTGGGCTTCCATGGGTCAGAAACACGAAGCGAAAGAACGGGAGAAACATTTTCAGGAATATCAGGTGAACGATGTCCTGATGGCGTCAACAGGCAGAGAAACGCTCTTTCTGCACTGCCTGCCGGCAGAAAGGGGCAGGGAGGTTACAGATTCGGTCATTGAATCGCCGGCATCGGTGGTATTTGACGAGGCTGAAAACAGAATGCACGTCCAGAATGCAATTTTATTAGCTATCACCGGCCAGGGATAGCAGACAATATAGATACCTGGCCCTTTGGGTCAGGTCTGAGGCGATTGGCTGTGCCAAAGAAAGCCACTATTTTAAATCCAAAGCACGAATGTCGAAATTCTAAACAATACCGAATGATCAAAATACAAATGATCAAAACAAGGCTCTGAAGGTATAAGAAAAAGGCATGTGTTTGGGGTATTTGAGCATTCGATATTTGGATTTGTTTTGTATTTCGATATTCGTATTTAGAATTTTTCACATGGGATGTAAAATCTAAAGCTCTTATAGGGCATAAGCCGTGCGGGGCTCTATAGACCCGAGTATCTACGAAATGAGTTTCTTGATGCGCTCCAACAATGGTTTCCTCACGCGTACTTTAAGGAACAAATCGCCCGGCAATCCACCGCCCTTTCCGTTCTCGCCCATGCCCGCCAGTCGAATCTTCTGGCCGTCTCGCACCCCCGGGGGTATGGTAACGACAAGCTTCTTGGACCGTTTACGATGATAATACGCATATGGGCCGCCCTTTTGCGCGTAATCCGTATCGATATGGATCACCTCGAAAAAATCCCGTCCCCTTTCCGGCAAAGTTGAGTCGGATATTTTTTCAAAAGCCCGCTGCGCCAATCTGATAAGAGGGCTTTTTGCAAACGGGAGCCGTCCTTTGCCATGGGAACGCCCCCCCATGGAACCGGAAAAAACAAAGCCCCTCATGAAAAAACCGGGTCTTTTGATTTCAAAGGTCCGATAACCTTTCCCATAAAATTCCCTGAAAATGTCATGGTATCCTCGAAAACCAAAGGACTTTGCCATCTCTTCCAGAATGACGTGAATATCCGATCCACTGAAAACATCCTGTTCGGTATAGTTTTGACGGAATCGATTACGGGCAGATGATCCAAACTGTTGTCGCAGCATGTCGTACTCACGACGTTTCTGCATATCGGAAAGAACCGCGTAAGCCTCATTGATCTGCTTCATCTTCTCAGCTGCTTCAGGCGTTTCTCTGTTGCGGTCTGGATGGTATTTGAAGGCAAGGTCCCGGTATGCCTGCTTGATTTTCTCCGGCTTCGTATCCGTCGAAATCCCCAGAATTTGATAATAGTCTGTCATAGCGTTCAGGTATTTAGGCTGTTAGGCTGTAGACTATTAGGCTGTAAGCGGCTAAAAGCCTAACAGTCTATAGCCTACAGCCTATCCTTTATAGCTTCCAAGCCTCCGGCACCCCTGCCTGAAACTTTTTCGGCATCTTGTAATCCCCCACAGCCACGGACTGTTGAATCAACCGTGTGCTTTCTTCCATGCCCAGATCGTTCATCATACCAAAGGGTCCCTTTGGCCATGCCAGCGCCGTACAGACACCCAGTTCCAGATCCGTCACTGAAACCACATCATTTTCGACAAGATGGGCCGCTATGGTGAAAACATTCCCCAGGAGACGGTCTTTAACAATGTCTCTGGTTTGCTGATTCGTCACAACCTCGCCATCCGTCAGATTCCATGGGGCACCGCTTTCAAACTGTGCCGTTAGCTGATCCGGTACTTTTGGATAGCCGAGGTCTGAACCGTTCAGATAATCAAACATGGACACGCCCGCGTGATAACATGTCCCCATGCCTGATCCATTTTGAACCCACATGATGCCGTAGCGCACATTCAGTGCTTCCTGCGATATACTTTCAAGCGTGGCGACGTTGTAGGTTTCGTCCAGAAAAGAATCCAGCACCATATAGCTGGAGATGAATAGCGGGTTAATGGCAAAACCGGGAAAATCCCTTACCGTAATGGCTGTTTTACGACATTTTTCAGCGAATGCCATCAGGGATTGATACGTGTCGTCGCTGGTATTTTTCTGACGAATCACTTCCACCAGGCGATTGATATTGGCCGGAAAGAAATAATGCAATCCTGCGGTTCGCCCTTGATTGGCCACTTTCGCCATGAGTGTTTCAATCAAAAAAGTCGAGGTGTTGCTGACCAGAATGACATCCTCCCGGCAGGTAGAAGACAGATCCTCGAATATCTGTATTTTCAGGTCCATTTTTTCAATAGCAGCCTCTATGATGAGATCACATTCTGAAAGTGCTTCATAGCGACTGGTGCCGCTGATCATTCCTGTTATGGCATCCATATCCGCCTGGGTTATTTTTCCCTTTGCCACTCGCTTTTCCAGTGATTTGACGACCCACTTGTCAAACATGGTCTGCACCAGTTCATCGTTGAGTTCCTTGAATACCACCCGGTATCCCGACATGGCCGCATTTATACCGATGGCCGCTCCCATAACACCAAACCCGATGATCCCGACTGTCTTAATCTCTTTCATTTGCTCTCCTTTTGGTCTTTCCTAAATTGAGCTTTAGGTCTTTGTCATTGTTGAACGATGTAAGCCTCAATGTCATCCGGATGAACATATTCCTCCGAGATGGCCCGATCCTTAGCGGAAATACCTGTCATATGCACGGTTTCGACGTCCCCGGAAACAAGAGGGTGCCACCAGTAAAGCTCTTTCCCAGCCGCCAGCAGCCGGTAGGCACAAGTTTTGGGAAGCCAACGAAACTTCACAACTTTGGCAGGCGTCAGTTCCAGGCATTCATTGACAAGGAACATCCGGTTTTCGTAAGAGCGGCATCGGCAACGTTTGAGGTCCAGCAGATAACAAGATACGTTCGTGTAATCGATCCGGCCGGTTTTCCGGTCTTCCAGTTTCTGCAGGCAGCAAAGACCGCAGCCATCACACAGTGATTCCCACTCTTGACGGGTCAGTTCCTGCAGGGTTTTTGTTTTCCAAAAGGGTGTTTGATTATTCAGCATAAAACATCAATGGAAGGGCTATCTGATAACCTTCTCCACCCCAACCGGACCCGGAATCTGCTTCTGTTCCAGCATGATTTTCTCTGTCTGCTGCCACGCTTCCAGATCGACCGCCCCGATGCGGGTGTCCTTGAAAGGTTTTATGAGGCTTCGTGTAATCACCAGTTGCTTGCGCATGATATCGGATGCCGTATCTTTGTCAAATTTTCTCAGTGTTTTCAGGGCCTGTTCTTCATTATCCGGATCCAGGGCATCCTCCCATCCCTGAAGCAGTGCTCTGGTAAATTTCTCAACCACATCCGGATGCGCTTCCATCATCCGGCGCGAGGTCACGACAGAGTTGGCAACAAACTTGACGCCGTAGGCGGCCGGGTTGAAATAAGCCACCGATTCACCGAGATCGCCAAGCTTTTTTTCCAGAATCGGTGCCTGTGAATTTCGATACACGGGCCATACATCCACTCTCTTTTGATAAAAAGGCGTATAATCATACCGGACGCTGAAGATACTGATATCTTTTTCTGTAACCCCGGCTTTTGCCATTAGCGTACGCATAATGGTTTCATCGTTACCGCCGAAGGTAATACCGACAACCTTGCCCTTTAGGTCTTCGACACGTGTGATTTCAAGATTTTCCGTCCGGTATATCCATTGCAGCGGGTTGACCTGAAATAGCTGGGCAATGACTACCACGGGCGAACCCTTGGCCAAGGCCCGGATTACCTGGTCGGCTGACGCCACACCAAACTCCGCGTACCCCAACTCCAGTTCTCGAATGGCATCTCTTTCGGGGCCACCTTCTTTGATAGTTACATCCAGGCCCTGGGCTTTAAAGTGGCCGTGAACATCAGCATAGATATCACCGATCACACTGGCGTTGAAAAGCCATTTCAAGCGGTAGGTAACATCCTCCGATGCCTCTGCGATCTTTATACCAGGCAGTGAAAACAGCAGTGAAAAACAGATGGCAATCAGGAAAAGAAATACCGTTAATTTTTTGATATGTCTGTTCATTTCCATCCTCCCAAAATAGTTTCTGTTAAACCGTTAACTATTGGTTTATTTGTTTCACTTGAACCCTTGAATCCTTGGCTCCTTGAACCGCAAAAGCGAGCGCATTCCCCGTGGCTTGCCGCGGGGTTAGCGAGCAAATCTGAATTAGACAG
>JAOZSO010000171.1:0-7134 GCA_029939655.1 Desulfobacterales bacterium | reverse complement strand
ATGACCGGGGGGATGAATATACCGGGGATGGTGTAAAAAAAATAGGGTTCAAGGGTCCGAGGGTGATACAAGGGTTCGAGGGTAGCTAACAGCTATCAGCCTTTGGCTGCAATAAATGACGCGCGCAGCGCAAATAACGTCTGAAGGACTAATATCGCACGAAGTGCAAATGACGCCCCTGAAAGGCAAAAGTCACCCTTGAACCCTAAAATTTACGAAACAGGCACACACATTGTTATCGCAACGAAAATGAGGAATTATGTATCACTATCCGCCTTCGGTTCTGAATCTGATTAAACATCTCTCCAGGCTTCCGGGTATTGGGGAAAAAACGGCCGAGCGACTGGCCATGTACATCCTGAAAATGTCTCGCAGAGATGCTGAACAATTGTCGCAAAGTATCCTGGCGTTGAAGGAAACCATCCAGATATGTTCCATGTGTTTTGCCTTGAGCGATACAGAGATATGTAAAATATGCAGCGATCCGTCGAGAGATGCCACCCTGGTGTGCGTAGTGGAGCAGCCGGGCGATATGGCTTCAATCGAAAAATCAGGCGCATACCGGGGGCTCTACCATATTTTGCAGGGAGTTCTTTCGCCCATGAACAATATTGGACCGGATGATATTCACATCAAAGAATTGCTGGCGCGCATTGCCCCGGGCAATGTTACGGAAGTGGTTCTGGCAACGAGCACCAGCGTTGAAGGGGAGTCCACAGCCGGTTTTATTGCAGAAAGGCTCCATTCATTTCCCGTCAATGTGACCCGCATCGCTTCCGGTGTTCCCATTGGAGGGGACCTCAAGTACGTGGATCAGGTAACCCTTCGGCGGGCCATGGAGACACGGCATGCCCTCTGATCAAGATGCCGAAAAGACGCCGGGAGATTCGGCTTTTACCTGCAGGCAATGTGGTGAGTGCTGTATCGGTTATGGCGGTACATTTATCACCGACCAGGATATCGAGCGAATCTCAGCCTATATCGGAACCGATCCGCATGGGTTTGTCGAACAGTTTTGCTGCCTGTCGGGAGACAGACCGGTTCTGACTCAGCAAGATGACGGCCATTGCGTGTTCTGGGATAAAGTATGCACGATTCATCCCGTAAAACCTCAAATGTGTCGGAAGTGGCCCTACATAGAGAGCCTCCTGATCGATTTCGACAACTGGAACATCATGGCATCCATGTGCCCCGGAATGAAAAAAGATGTCTCATCCCGTGATGTCAAGGCTTGTGTAAAAAAGACAATTCTTTGCACAGGACCTTAAATGTCAGCGTCCCGGTTTGAAGGTAACGCCGGGCGTTCAGAACCTCTTGATGACGATGGTTCTGTGCTTGACACTAGATGGAAATTATGCCATCGTTTACCGGTTTTCCAGCACACTTCAGCAGACACACATATATTTTTTGGAGAGCGGATTATGAGAACTTTTGTCTGTTTTATTCTGTCGATCCTATGTTTATCTTGTGTTTCCCAACACCTTTCTTTTGCAGCATCTGAATCTACCAACCTATCGGCTGCACCTGTTAATGCCTCGGCGGAAGGTGTTGGTGTGATTATCGACGACAATACGGCCATAGCAAGAGACCAGGCGATCCAGGATGCACTTCGACTGGTTGTGGAGCAGGCTGCCGGTACCATGGTGTCGTCCGAAACACTGGTTCAGAATTACGAAGTGCTGCGGGATCAGATCTATTCTAAAAGCCAGGGCTACATCCAGCGGTATGAGGTGACGGACGAGTCGGTAGAAGGCAATCTGTACAAGGTGAAGATACAGGCTTCCGTGGCGGCAGGGAACTTGAAAAACGATCTCATGGCCCTGGGGTTGCTCATGGCCAGGAAGAATATGCCCCGGGTTATGATCATGGTGGCTGAGCAGAATATCGGGATGCATTACTACAGCTACTGGTGGGGTGTCAAAGCAGGCACCGCCGATCTCAGCATTACCGAAAATGTTCTGATGGAGAAACTGACACGGAAAGGGTTTCATATCGTCGATCATGCAATGACATCAAAGACTCTCGAAATCAAAGCCCCCTACAAGATCGAGTCTCTCAACAATGACGCTGTTCGAAGCATCGGCAACCTTTATGATGCCGAAGTCGTGATCTATGGCAAGGCACTTTCCAAGCTGGCCGGTTCGGTCTTGGGAACATCCATGAAATCCGCCCAGGCGGATATTTCCCTACGTGTTGTCAGTACCGATACCGGCCGGGTCATTGCATCGTCCACACATCATGCGGCGGCCGTGCATCCGAACGAAGTTACAGCCGGGGCGGAGGCGCTCAAGATCGCAACAAATGCCATTGCAGACCAACTTCTCAATCAGGTTGTAAACCAATGGTCGCAGGATGTCAGCGGCGGTAGTTTGATACGGTTGGTGGTGTCCGATATTCCATCATACAGACATCTTGTGAAACTCAAGGAGATGATACAGAAAAGAGTTAGAGGAGTCAGTGGTCTGTACCAGCGGGATTTCAATGCGGGGACGGCAACACTGGACGTGAGTGTCCCGGTCACATCTCAAAAACTGGCGGATGAGCTGGTGGTGATCGATTACGGTGAATTTGCGATTGATATTACCAACATCACGCAAAATAGTATCAGTTTGAAAATGAAATAAAAATAAATTCGTAAAACGAATTTATTATTCCATATTTAAAAACTGTTCCTTTAGGCCAGGTCGGAAACATTCGGTAATACCGATGGCAATAACTACTAAAATACGAAGCACGAAATTCGAAATACTAAACAATACCCAATGACACAAATTCGAATGATCCAAACAAACCGTATACCGTTTAAGACCATAGGCTATGTTTTGGTCATTTGAACATTCAATATTTGGATTTGTTTCGATATTCGATATTCGAATTTAGAACTTGTTTTGACCCAATATGTCCTAAAATAAACCCTTTTTGGGTTTGATCGGTGCCGGGTCTTTTAGGCCTGGGTATCTACTTATTATTTTTCCGGAGGTAACTATGAGACGATTCCAAGTGTTGATGATGCTCTTCCTGCTGCTGATATTCATGGCGGGTTGTGGCGGCGTACCCGTCATGGGACCGACATCTGATTCCACCAATCCCATCAAGCGCCTGGCGATGCTGCCCATCCAAAACGACACGATGGATGTCGGGGCACCTGACTTTGTGCGGGAAAAACTGGCTTCGGCGGTGCAGAAACGATATTACAATGTGCAGCCGCTGGAAGAGACGGATCGTATTTTAAGAGAAAAACTGGGAATCACCCTCGGGGGACAGCTCGGCATGGCAACGACCGCCCAGCTTCGTGAAGCACTTCAGGTGGAAGGCCTTCTCTATGGGACTCTCATGAATTTTGGGGAGACTACCACGGGACTCGTCAACGTGCGCAAGGTCCGGGGTAAGTTCAAAATCGTAGAAACGAGTACCGGGTCGGTTTTCTGGGAAAATGGTGTCGGTATCAAGAGCCAGGACACTTCCGGCGGTTCTCTGGGGAGTGTTTCGGGCGCAATTGCGAATGCCGGTGATCGTGATGAAGAGGTTCCATGGGTCGTCATCGAGAATACATCGAGCAATAACAGCATTATAGAGGGTTTTGCAGCGGGGTTGGCCACGAAGCTGATTTCAAAAGCGGTGGGTGTGCATCTGGCCCATGAAACCGACGAGATGATCTGGCGGCTTGTGCAGAATCTGCCATGGGGCGCAGGGGATGTTACAGGCGTTGTCCTGACAGTGCCTGCCATGGTCATGCCCAAGATTCAGATGCCGCCGCTGCCGGCCATGGGACACATGGACTATGGTGATCGGGATTTCAAGGCGGTCATGGTTTCGACAACCTTTGACAAGTCACAGGGGAAGGAATTTTCTTTTGAAATGCCCATTGCCAAGGCAGGCGAAAAATTCCGGATGGAAATGGATTACACCAAGATGTCAGGGGCCCAAGGCATGCCGCCGGCCATGAGCAGCGTTGTGATGATCCACCGGGGTGATGAAAAGCGCACCTACTCACTCTACACAAACAAAAAGAAGTATATGGTCAGTGATGAAACAGACGAGGGCTACTACGAGGAACCGGATGTTGTAAAGACCTTCGTGGCCAAAGAGACCATCGATGGCCATCCCACCGAGAAATACAAGATTACGATAACCTACCAGGGCCAGGAAACACAGGAAGGATTTATCTGGAATGCAACAGATCTGGATGGCATGACGATTCGAAGTGAAATCGACAACGCGACTGTCAAGATGACATCCACGTTAACGGGTATCGTCATGGGGACACCGCCGGCAGGTCTCTTTGAAGTGCCGGTGGACTACACGGAAACCAGTAATTTTTTAGAAATAGTCATGGAATAACATTCAAATCTAATTTAGGAGGCAAAACATGGTGAAGGCTAAAAATATTTATCTACTTGGGTCGCTACTTCTCATGGCTGCAGTATTGGTTTTCAATGGATGTGCGGTAAAGACATCCGGGGCAGTGCGTGACGATTCTTCACTTACAGGCGTTTCAGACCAGCTGGCGCCCTCCGAAGAATATACCGGCCCGAAGTTGCGGGTGGGGGTAGTGAATTTCCAGAACAAGACACCCTCGAAACATATCGGTATTGGTGAGGCAGCGGCTGATATTTTGGGGACAATTCTCCAGAAGACCGGTCGATTTATCATTATCCCACAGCAGGATGTTGCCTCCATACTGGGTCAGCAGGCCATGGGCGCTTCGGGAGCCGTCAATCCGGCTACTGCTGCAAAAATGGGTAAGATCCTGGGTTTGAATGCCATGGTTACCGGTGCGATTACCGCCTATTCAGAGGCTGAAGAGGGATCGGATTACCTGGTGTACAAAAAGAAAAAACAGATTGCCCGGGTTACCGTGGATTACCGGATTGTAGACACGACTACAGGAATCCAGCTCGTGGCCGATTCGGGGCAGGGCGTTTATGAAAAGAAAACCGGTGGGGCGCTTGGATTAGGCTCCAAGTCGAGCTACGACGCCGACCTGCGGGACGGCGCCTTGCGGGATGCATTGACCAAAGCCATGGTCAACATGCTGCCGCAGTTTGAAAGCCAGGAGTGGAGTGGTCGAATCGCCAGTATCAAAGGTCGGACCGTCTATCTGAACGCCGGGAAGAAAACCGGCTTGAAAGTGGGCGACGTTATGATGGTACAGGACCTGGGAGAGGAAATTATTGATCCTCAGACAAACGTATCCCTTGGCAGGGCTCCGGGATCGATCAAAGGCGAGGTTATGGTGACCGGCTTTTTCGGCCGTGATGGATCTATGGCTACCATTAAATCGGGTGCGGGTTTCAAGACGAACGATCTGGTGAAATACAAGTAAAAAAAAGGGTTCGAGGGTTCGAGGGGTCCAGGATTCGAGGGGAAGGCACAACAAAAGTGCAGTTCACCGGACTTTCCGGGCCCTTTTTTGTTAAATTAGAAGCACGAATATCGAAATACGAAACAATATCAAATGACAAAAATTCAAATGATCCAAACATACCGTATAAGGCTTATGGCCATGGGCTTTGTTTTGGCCATTTGAGCATTTACTATTGGGATTTGTTTAGAAATTCGATATTCGGATTTAGAATTTATCGGGTCTGTATAAGTTCCGCAACTCAACTCTTTTTGGATTTCATTCGTGGTGGGCCTTCGCGCCCGGCTCAGATTGCCGATGCGTAATGATAATATCCCGTTTGGGGTAGGGTATCTCGATGCCGTGTTGGTCAAACGCATCTTTGACCTTGTCCGTCACCTCGGAAATGGTGTCCATCCGTTTTCTGGCGTTCTCGATCCAGACCCGTACTTGGAGATCGACGGATGATTCTCCAAACAATCTTACCACCACTTTCGGTTTAGGTTCCTTGGCGATCCATTCGATGCCATCGGCAATGTCGAGGATGATTTTTTTGGCTTTGGGCAGGTCGGCATCGTAGGCGAGGCCGATATTGATGCGCACGCGGATCTTGGAAGATATGATCGTATAATTGATGATATCTCTTTTCATGATCTCGTTGTTGGGAATGATGATGACGATATTGTCAGTGGTCTTTATTCTGGTGGCCCGGATGCCGATATCGATAACGTCTCCCCAGGTGGAACTCCCGGAAGGCGCCGTCCAGACCTCGATGCGGTCACCAATCTCAAAGGGCCGGTCGATGATCAGAAGCATCCCGGCGATCAGGTTGGACAAGGTGTCTTTGGCCGCGAAACCGATGGCGATCCCTAAAACGCCCGCACCGGCGACAAAGGGCATCACGTTGACACCCAGGAGGTCGAGGGCCATGATAATGGCAACGATATAGATGATTACGCCGATAAACCGCGTCAGAAGATCGAAAATAACATTGTCTACCTTGGTCTCAGTCTTGTGGACGATTCGTTTTTCAATCGTTTGCAGGATAACAACCGTAATTTTCACTGCCGGCGCAGCCAGAAACAGCATTATCAGAGCCTTAAAAGTAGATTCCAAAATAGGAATATCCACCATTCGGAGAATGTAGAAACCTGTGACAAACACGAGGACGATAGTGGCAGCCTGGCCAAGCGATTGGAAAATAATGGCATTGTTGCGAATGGTCTCGAATCGACGGCCTTTTTTTTGGAAGAACGCCAGAAATAGTTTCAGCATAAACCAAAGGAGGACAGCTATAACAATCGCCATCAGTGCTTTGGTGAAAATCGCCGAAGAGGATGATGAATCACCGGGCAGCGTATTGATATATTGTTGGATTGTTTCCCAGGAGCTCATGCGAGTTACCTTTTTAGCAGTTTAGGCTGTAGGCTATTAGGTTGCGAATAGCCAATAGCTTTCGGCTACCCTCCAACCCTTGTATGCCGGGAAGCTGGGAGGCCTGGAAGCTGGGATGCTGTTTTCCGGTTATAAGCAGTCAGCCACCCTGGGGCCCTTGTATCACCCTCGGACCCTGATGTTGTTATTGTGTTCGTTGTGTATGTTGATTTGCTCTTGGTAAAAAGTATTCAGCTTTTACCAGACCGCTGTTTCCTCAACCCAATGAACCCAAGAAACTCAACAAACCCAATGAACTCTTCAGTTTACTGCCGTAGAAAAAAGCCCTGCCTTGATATATTCACGGTTCAGGCGAGCGATATTGACTATCGATATCTCTTTGGGGCATTCCGCTT